>JANWIU010000098.1 GCA_025449725.1 Pseudobdellovibrio sp. | reverse complement strand
TTTGGTTACGTTCAGGTAAAAGAACGGGCGCTGAATACTGAACGTGCGACTGAGGTTTTAAAGTTTCATGAAAAACCCACAATAGAAAAAGCAAAATCATTTGTGGCGGATGGCCATTATTTTTGGAATGCCGGAATTTTTATTTTTAAAGCGCAAGTGATGATTGACCTGTTTAAAAAGCACGAGCCCGAAATCTGGAATCAAATTGATAAATTAAATCCAGACTTGAATAATATTGCTGAGATTTATTCGCGCTTAAAAAATATTTCTATCGATTATGCCATAGTGGAAAAATTAAGTTCAGATGAGCTTCGCTGTGTGCCTTGCGATATCGGCTGGAGCGATGTGGGTTCGTGGGATGCGTTGGTTGAAGTGACTGAAAGCGCTCCGTTTGAACCGCAGTCTTTAAAGAAAAAACCGGTTCAAGTAAGTTCGAAAAATAATGCCGTGTTCTCTAAGCTGAAGAAAAATTACAGCTTTATCGGTTGTGACGATTTGATTGTCGTAGATACAGCAGATGCCTTACTGATTTGTAAAAAGGGTGAATCACAAAAGGTAAAAGATCTTGTCGATTCCCTTAAAACTAACGACGATAAAATCACAAAGGATCATATTTTTGAAAATCGCCCTTGGGGGCGGTTTGAAATCCTGAGAGATGAAAGTTATTTTAAATCTAAAATAATTCGCGTAGAGCCAGGGCAGAAACTTTCTTATCAGTCTCACGAAAAGCGCGCTGAACACTGGGTCGTTGTAAGAGGTGAGGCCGTGGTTACCTTAAACGACAAAGAACACGTCCTTCAACAGGGCGACAATATTTTTATTCCGGTAAAAGCCAAACACCGCGTGCATAACCGTGGCGCCTCAGTCCTTGAGATTATTGAAGTACAGGTCGGCAGCTACTTCGGTGAAGACGATATCACCCGGTACCAAGACGATTACGGACGTAAGTAGGTATGAGAAAAGGCGTGAGTGAGGGCGTGAAAGAAGGCTTCTCAGACCCGAAAAGTTTTAAGCGCCGAGTCCGGGAAGTTAAAGAACTACTTATCAAATCCATGTTGTTTTGCTGTGCCGCCAGCTCCGTTCTTATTACATTCGGAGTCGTGTGGACTTTACTTAAAGAAGCGCTTCCGTTCTTTCAAGAAGTCAGCCTTCGTCAATTTTTGTTCGATAGCGAATGGACTCCGCTGTTTGAAGACCCGAAGTACGGAATAATGACTCTTGTGTCGGGCACGGTATTAACGACTGCTATTGCCTTATCTGTTGCGATTCCTCTGGGAACCATCACTGCTGTGTTTTTAAGTGAATACTGTTCGGCGCGCGTTCGCGAAGTTTTGAAGCCGGTTCTTGAGCTGTTGGCAGCGGTACCGACCGTGGTTTATGGTTACTTCGCTTTACTTTTTATAACTCCGTTATTGCAAAAAATATTCCCTGATCTTTCCAGCTTCAATGCATTAAGTGCGGGGCTCGTTATGGGCGTCATGATTATTCCGTACATCAGCAGTTTGACTGAAGACGCAATGCGGGCCGTGCCGGTTTATTTGCGCGAAGGCAGTTTGGCTTTGGGCGCTTCAAATTTTCAAACTTCATTTAAAGTTGTTATTCCCTCTGCATTTTCAGGTATTGCATCGGCTTATGTTCTGGGAATATCGCGTGCATTGGGTGAAACCATGGTTGTGGCCATTGCGGCGGGTTTACAACCACGTTTAAGCTTTAACCCGCTTGAATCAACAGAAACTCTAACGGCCTACATTGTACAAGTCAGTATGGGAGATCTGCCGCAAGGATCAATCGGTTATAAAACCATTTATGTCGCGGGATCTGTGCTGTTGTTATTTACGTTAATCTTTAATTTAATCGGGCAGCGGATCCGCTCTCGAGTAGAGAAGAAGGCTAAGTAATGCAAAAGCAAGTCGAACGCTTAAAAAGACAGGATGCAGTTTTTTGGTTAGTTGGCCTGGGCTCGCTGCTGTTTGCGCTCATTACTTTACTGAGTTTGATCGTTGATATGGCGATGACCGGTTGGCCAAGAATTTCAGCCGCTTTTTTTATGTCGTTCGCTTCACGCTTTCCCGAAAAAGCCGGAATTTATTCAGCCTGGGTCGGAAGCCTCACGGTCGTGATGGTGACGGCGATGCTGGCCATTCCCCTTGGTGTGGCTACGGGCATTTATCTTGAAGAGTACGCCGGAAAAAATTGGCTGACTAAACTAATTGAAATTAATATTTTAAATCTTGCCGGAATTCCTTCC
Source organism: Pseudobdellovibrio sp. (assembly GCA_025449725.1). Classification (GTDB taxonomy): domain Bacteria; phylum Bdellovibrionota; class Bdellovibrionia; order Bdellovibrionales; family Bdellovibrionaceae; genus Pseudobdellovibrio. The sequence continues at coordinate 6,014 of JANWIU010000098.1, read as the reverse complement.
ATTACGTACGGCCTGATGGCGCTTGGTATTTTTGTTTATCATTTTCAGTTAGGGCAGTCGATTATCACGGCCGGGTTGACACTGGGTCTTTTGATTTTACCAATCATCATTGTGACCACACGAGAAGCCATTCGGACTATTCCTTCGCATATCAGAGAGGCTTGTTATGCTTTGGGGTCAACGAAGTGGCAAACGGTGTGGAACCATATTTTGCCGTATTCTTCCGGCGGTATTTTAACCGGAGTCGTGATTGCACTTTCGCGCGCCATTGGCGAGACGGCGCCACTGTTAACAGTAGGGGCCTTAACTTTCATTGCTTTTTTGCCGACTCCGCCGGTGATGGCAGAACCGCCGTTTGTGTCGTTTCAGTGGCTGTTGGATCCGTATACAGTGATGCCGATACAAATGTTTAATTGGGTCTCCAGACCACAAGAAGAGTTTCATGTGAATGCGGCCGCAGCCGGATTAGTTTTATTAACAATGACACTTCTATTGAATGCCACAGCGATTTACATCCGTTACCGCTTCCGAAGGAAATACAAATGGTAGAAAAGTTGAAAAAAGCAGAGGTACTTAATTTAAGTTTCGGATATTCACCGGCTGTCAAAGTTATCCGGTCCATTAATTTGCCGATCTACCAAAATAAAGTGGCCGCTTTAATTGGTCCGTCAGGTTGCGGGAAATCAACATTGCTTCGATGTTTTAACCGGATGCACGACCTTTACGGACAGGTAAAATACGAAGGTGAAATTAAATTGTACCCGGAGTCTGTGAATATTTTATCCACCACAGTTGACCCGATCGAAGTCAGAATGAAAGTGGGAATGGTATTTCAAAAACCGAACCCGTTTCCTAAGAGCATTTTTGAAAACATAGCTTACGGATTACGGGTAAGGGGCATTAAGAAGCGCTCTTACATTGATGACAAAGTTGAAGATTCTTTAAAAAAAGCAGGACTGTGGGGCGAGGTCTCAGCACGGTTACATACATCCGCGGCTGCTTTGTCCGGTGGGCAGCAACAACGGCTTTGTATCGCAAGAGCCTTAGCCACTGAACCAGATCTATTGCTTTTGGACGAACCGACTTCGGCCTTGGACCCGATATCAACAGCCCATATTGAAGAATTATTGGCTGAGCTTAAGAAATCAGTTACTATTCTAATGGTGACCCATAATTTGCATCAAGCGGCGAGAACGGCAGATTATACTGCGTTTATGTACCTTGGGGATTTGATCGAATTCGGCGAGAGTGACCAGATCTTTACAAATCCCAAAGAACAAAGAACTGAAAACTATATTACTGGAAGATTTGGATAATGAGTAAAATTAAAAAAGCAATCATACCGGCAGCAGGTTTAGGAACACGGTTCTTTCCTGCAACAAAAACAATTCCGAAAGAAATGTTACCCATTGTCGATAAGCCGACAATTTTGTATGTCATCGAAGAAGCTATGCAGGCCGGAATTGAAGACGTTGTTTTAATTCAAGGCCGCGGTAAAACCGCAATCGAGGACTTCTTCGATGTGTCCTATGAGTTGGAAGAAAAGCTCGCTAAGGACGGCAAGAGTGATCTTCTTGAAAGCATCAAACGCATTCGCTCCTCCATTAATATTATTTCTATTCGTCAAAAGGCTGCATTGGGACTAGGTCATGCTGTTTATTGTTCTAAGCCTGTTGTAGGCGATGAAGCTTTTGCCGTTATGCTGGGTGATGAAATTACTTTTGCTAAAACTGAAAGCGAAAATATCACGGGCTTTTTAGGTAAACAAAGTTGTGAGACAGGGGCCAGCTCTGTATGGGTGCTTCCGGTAGAGCCGAAAGATACTCATAAATACGGAATTGTGGACGTGGGGCCGGACAATAAAGATTTATCTAAAGGGAAAAAGGTTTTGTCTGTTGTCGAAAAGCCTACAGCAGATAAAGCACCTTCGACCTGGGCATTACCGGGCCGTTATGTGTTTAATTCTGAAATTTTTAAATATCTCGAAAGTACAAAACCTGGTAAAAATGGAGAAATTCAGCTGAGTGATGCCATGTGCGAATTGGCACGGCAATCAGAGATGAAAGCGTACAGCTTCCCGTCGCGCCGGTACGATGCCGGTGACAAACTGGGTTTTTTAATTGCCAATATCGATCTTGCGCTTGAGCATCCCGAACTAAGCCAGGATTTAATGAATTATCTTCGTGGAAAAATAAAATAGTTTTTGGAGACGACATGATTAAGGATACTTTACTTAAAGAAATTAACGAAGCAGCCGCAAACCTGAAAGCTCTTCAAGACGCGTCGACGTTACATAATGATTTTGAAAACATGATCAATGAAATGGTCAAAGTTTACAAAAATGGCGGCGGACTATACGTTGCAGGTAATGGTGGCTCAGCTGCCGATGCTCAGCACTTTGTTGCAGAGCTGGTTGTAAAATTAAGTACAAACCGTGATCCCATTAAAGCGGTCGCCTTAACCGTTGATACCTCCATTATAACTGCAGCAGGAAATGACTTCAGTTATGATGAGATTTTTTCCCGTCAGGTAGAAGCATTAATGGGCCCTAAGGATATGTTTATGGGAATCACGACTTCAGGCAATTCCCCGAATATTTTGAAGTGCTTTGCCATGTGTAAAAAAATCGGGGCGAAGTCTGTATTGTTATCCGGTAAAGACGGCGGTAAAGCAGTTAAAGAAAAAATGGCTGACATTAATCTGGTCGTACCTGGGCCGAATACAGCACGCATTCAGGAAGTTCATGAAATTCTTTACCATACAGTTTGTCTGGTTTTAGAAAAGAAGCTCATCGAAGAAAAAGTGATTTCTTACCGTCCGTAATGAGTTTTAAAGAAATAGATAAAATCATACGGGCCTGGAACCACAAGCGAATTGATTACTTCAGAAAAATACGTCTGCAGCTGACGAATTTTTTTTTCGATCACCGCAGGAATTTATTAGGGCCGGGCCAGGCTGAAAAAAATATTTTGGTATTCAGATTAGATGACAAGCTGGGCGACGCAGTTGTTTCTACCGGTTTTTTGAAATCAATAAAGCAAGCCTATCCAGATAAGAAGTTGATTGTTCTTGCGGGCCCACAGACTGCCGAAATTTACCGGGGGCTATCATTTGTAAATGACGTAGTCACATGTAAAAAGGGCTTTGGATCTTTGTTAAAAGTTAACGGAATCTTAAAAAGAAATACCTATAAATTTATTGTAAACACATCACACATTTTGAGCCCGCGTGTAGTTATGTTACTGAGTTCACTTAAGAGTGAAGCTAAGATCGGTTTCTTAAACTCTGATTATAAGGTTTTTTCAGCTACGGCCGATTATAATGAAAGCACACACCATGTATTAATCCGGTACCGAAAATTGATTGAACTCATGGGCGTTCAAGATGCAGATCTAAAGTATGTAGTAGAGTTAAAAAAAGACTCTCTTCAAAAGGTCAACGCGGCACTGTCGCCTTTTGCGGGCAAAAAAATTGTAGTCTTAAACAGTTTTGCCGGCGCCAGATTAAGAAATTTTTCTAAAGAGACGACATTTGAAATCGTTAAAAAGCTGATTAATATTGGAAATCTCGTGGTCGTTAGTGCGGCCAATTCTGGCGATCACCGAATTTTAAACGAATGGCGTGCGGAATTAAACTTAGAAAACTGGAAGCAATTGCCCCAAATTTATTCCCTGCAGGACAATCTGGCTTTGATCAATCAGTCGGATCTGGTCATCACACCGGACACAGCGTGGGTGCATCTGGCAGCCGCGCTTGAAAAAAACCTGGTGGCTGTCTACCGCCAAGATACAGATGAAAAAAACTCGTTAATTTGGGCTCCGGCCCATAAAAATTCCCGGGTTGTGTATGCTCCCAGCACATTAGAAAATCCGTATGACATTAACAATTTGTCGGTAGATTCATTGATACTTGAGGCGCAAAGCTTCTTATAGGTGCCCATTTTTAGTTCACTCCGAATCCTTCTATTGACTTAAGTAGCTGAAAAACCTAATTTTTATTCATAAACAAGGAGTCAAAGTTATGGATTCAGGAGTGTACCTGGTTTCTCCAATTGTAGCAGGTGTAATGGGCCTTATTGTAGCGGCGTTATTATACTTCCGAGTAAAGCGTCAGCCAGCCGGAAATGAAACAATGAACCGTATCGCGGGTTACATTCGCGAAGGAGCCATGGCGTTTTTAAAACGTGAATATTATGTATTGGCTTTTTACTGTGTTGTTGTCGGCGGACTCATGATGTACGCACTGGGAAGTGAAGCGGCCATGTGGTTTATCACCGGCGCATTCTTGTCATTGCTTGCAGGTTTCATTGGTATGAAAGCGGCAACTTACGCTAACGTTAGAACAACTCAAGCAGCGGCAACGTCTACAAAAGGTGATGCTCTTTTAGTTGCCTTAGACGGTGGAGCAGTAATGGGGCTTGCCGTTGCAGGTCTTGGCTTAATCGGTCTTGGGTTAGTTTATTACTTCTACCAACACAGTAACAACTTAGGAACCATCCTTCATTCGTTTGCAGTGGGTGCTTCTTCAATCGCATTATTCGCGCGTATCGGCGGCGGTATTTATACAAAAGCTGCGGACGTTGGTGCGGACATCGCCGGTAAAGTTATTGAAAATATTCCTGAAGATGATCCACGTAATCCGGGTGTTATCGCGGATAACGTTGGTGACAATGTCGGTGACGTTGCCGGAATGGGCGCGGACATTTATGAATCTATGGTTGCAGCGATCGTTGCAGCAATGGCAATCGCATTGACAATTGATCCGTCAAAATTGATGTCTATCTTAGTTGATCAGGAAGCTGAAAGCACAGTCCGTGTAATCGGTGTTGGACTTCCATTGATTTTATCTACTATCGGTTTAGTCATTTCTATCGTTGTGATTTTTGCAGCCCGTGCACTTAAGAACTCTAAGCCCGCTACGGTATTGCGTTCTTCTTTAATGTTACCTCCGGTTATTTTAACTGTAGTTTCATTTTTATTAATGCCTTCGATGGGCGTTTCACAAAACGTGACTTGGGCTTTAGCTGCCGGTGCGTTCGGTGGAGCTTTGATCGGTTTAATTACTGAATACTACACGGCGATGAGACCAATTCGTTTAGTTGCGGAAGCGGCTCAAACAGGAGCAGGTACAGGTGTTATCCGCGGATTAGCTGTGGGTATGGAATCAGTTGCAGCACCGATTTTGGTGGTTGTGATTGCGGCTTACATCGCTGATAGAATGTTAGGTCTTTACGGGATTGCTATTGCGGCTGTAGGAATGTTAGCAGGTACCGCTGTAGTCATGACAGTTGATGCTTATGGACCTATCGCTGACAATGCCGGCGGTATTTCTGAGATGTCAGGTCTTGATCCGAAAGTTCGTGAAATCACAGACGAGTTAGATGCAGTTGGAAATACAACGGCAGCAATCGGTAAAGGTTTTGCGATCGGTTCTGCGATCTTGACTGTGTTAGCGCTTTTCTCTGCGTTTAACATGGAAGTAAATCACGTGCGAGCACAGGCCAGCATGGCTCCGATGCAACTGGATTTAACTTCATCAGGAGTTTTGATCGGTATTTGATTAGGTTCGATTTTGCCATTCTTAGTTGGTGCCACAACAATGACTTCTGTGGGTAAAGCGGCAGGAAAAATCGTGGTTGAGATCGCTCGTCAGTTCAAAGAAATTCCGGGCTTACTGCAAGGTAAAGCAGAACCACAACCTGCGAAGATTGTTGATATCGCAACTTCAGCGGCACTTTATGAAATGATTTTACCTGGCATGATCGCAGTCGTGGCTCCTGTTGTAGTCGGCTTTTTAATGGGCCCTCAGGCTCTTGCAGGATTGTTGGCGGGCGGTATGGCTGTAGGCGCGGCAATGAGCTTGTTCATGGCTAATGCCGGTGGTGCATGGGATAATGCTAAAAAGTTTATTGAAAAGGGTGGATTGCCAGGTCACAAAAAAGGTTCTGACGCACATAAAGCGGCTGTAATCGGTGACACTGTTGGTGACCCATTCAAAGATACATCTGGTCCCGG
>JANWIU010000097.1 GCA_025449725.1 Pseudobdellovibrio sp. | reverse complement strand
GGCCTGTCATAATCAATCATGTAAATCGTAACATCGGCTGTAACCGGTTTACCAAGTTCGGTATTGAGAACACTGATCTTAACTTCTTTAATAGATTTTGATAAATGCTCTGTAAAAGTTTTCATTAAGACCAGCATACTTTGATTAGCACCGCCGTCTTGCGCCGTTAAGCCTGCAGTCATATCCGGAATCTCAAGTTTTTTAGAAGTCATCTTCCATGAATAAGCGTCAGATACATCGCCGCCGAATTTGTCTTCTTTTTCTTCTTCAATGGTTTCAAGAGACTTATTTTTATATTCTCGTTCGATCTCAGTTACTTTACGCTCTAGTAAGGCTGCGATCTGAACCTGAATTTGAGTTTTGCGTAAGCGGCTGTAAGTTCCTGACCAGGCATTGGTTAAAATAAATAAACCGGCTGACATCACCATTAGCGCCAAAATGACTTCAATCAGCGTAAAACCACTGACCGTTTTTGTTAATTTTGTATTTACCAATGAGCGCTGGAAATTCACGCTTTATGATAGCCCGAAACAAAGCTATCTGGAAAGATCTTTTAGAAGCTTCGCTTCCGGAATCACGTCAAGATGCCCGGTCAGCGGGTTGTAAATCAAAGTCCAAATATTTTTCTTAGGATCTTCAATCTGCAAAGCCGAAGTCTCAATTAAGCCCTGCGGGAAGAAATGAATGTAAGCTAAGCCTTCACGGTAAATAACGTCGGCTGTGCCGCTTTCTACCAGAACAAACTTGTATCCTTCGGGCAATTGCTGTCTTTTTTTAAAAATGGTGGTGTCCATTGCGAAATCGGGGGGTGGCGCGCCTTCTTCAGGTTTGCCGTTATTTTTTTTGAATTGTTCCTGCAGCTCTTCAATTTTAGCTTTATCGAGCATGACTTTTTTAGTGGATTTTTCAACCCACCAAGTGGGTTCTTTTTCGTTTAAATCAAATGCCAGGCGGTAAGTAGAGCCATCTAATTTAGCCCGGCTTTTTAAATCTTTACCTGCAACAATAAAGTCTCGGAACACACGCCTCGTTTCAGATTTTTTGTCAAAAATTCGTGGGGCTGCCAGCGCGAAAATCGCGCCGATGATAGAAAGGACTACTGCAATTTCTAAAAGTGAAAAGCCGTTAGGTTTTCTCAAAACTACTCTTCAGTAGCAGAGCCTTCGGAATAGATATCTTTATCAGGGCCTGTGCCGCCGTCTTTTTTATCTTTGCCCATGCTCTTTAAAATATAACCGTTGCCTTTTGCTTCGTAAGAAAAATCAGTTTGCCATTCGTCTTTCAGTAACGATTTGTTTTTGCTGTTACTTGTCCAGTTACGGCAATCAGGTGCGTCTGTAATCAAGAAGTCGATAGTGCTTGGAAGCTTTCCGCATTCAGCTTGGTATTCCATAAGCTTCGTGTCCACTTCATTCATGCGCATTCTGGTATTTTTTACGTTAGCGTTGTCACGACCTTCAGAAATTTTCGGTAAAATAATACCAAGAATCGCACCGATGATCACAAGTACGATCATGATCTCAGCAAGTGAGAAACCTTGGTTGTTCATAGCCATAGATTTTGATGACATTCTTCTCATAAACAGATTCTCCTTAAACATTCGAATGTAAGAATTAATCTAACCCAATTTTGAAGTGAGTTCAAACATTGGTACGATAATCGACAGAACAATGACAAATACCACGACCCCTATCAGCAGAGTCATAATCGGGTTTAGTAGGCTTGTTATAGCGTCAATTTTTGATTTAACCTGAAAATCATAGGCATCTGCAACTAAGGTTAGCATATTTTCCAGGTCACCGGTCTTCTCGCCTATGTTAACCATGTGCACCACAAGCGGGGGGAACAAGCCTGATTTTTTTAAGGGTCCAGCTATGCTTTCACCTTCAGAAATGTTTCCGCGCGCATCATCAATCGCCAATGCAATAACGTGATTATTAACAACATTACGAACGATATCCATGGCATTTAACATCGGCACGCCGCCGTTCAACAAAGTCGCAAGCGTTCTGGTAAAGCGTGATATCGCCACCATTTTTACAATGTCACCTAACAACGGAATCTTTAAAGAAATAGCATCCCAGGATTTCTTTCCTTCAGTGGAATTCTTCCAGTTTATAAATAATAAAATGCTGGCCACAATAAAGCCGCCGAAGAAATACCAGTAATTCACAAACACCTGACTGACAGAGGCAATGGCTTGCGTGTACCACGGCAAAGTAATGTCAGGAAAAGATTCAAATATGCTTAAGATCTTCGGCAATACACTTGTAAATAATCCGAAAATAACAAGCGTGATTACAACTAGCATAATAATCGGGTAGGTCATCGCCGCACTGACACGCTGACGAAGCTCTGCCTGGGCTTCTGTGAATTCTGCAAGGCGAATTAAAATAACATCTAAAGTACCGGTCATTTCACCGGCTTCTGCCATTGAAATATAAATATTATCAAAAAGCTGCGGGTATTTTGAAAGGGCTTTATGCAATGACAAACCCTCGTTCACCATATTTTTACAATCCGCAACGGCTTCTGCCAATACCGGGTTTTCAACCTGTTCAGAAATGGCAGTAAGCGCATCCACTAACGGAATATTGGCTTTTATCAGTGTTGCTAACTGTCGGGTCATTAAGGCCAGATCTTTTACAGGAACAGATCCTGATCTGATTTTAATTGATGATTTTTTTTGAGTCGCTTTTTTTTTGTCAGCGATGGCCGAAACAAAGACACCGTCTTTTTTTAATTTAAGGCGGGCCGCACGTAAGTTTTCCGCGTCGACAACACCTTTGGTGTCTCTTCCATCGCGGGTCGTACCTTTGTATTCAAAAATCGGCATGCTTTAACTATATATCCATTTGCGTATTGGAAACAAGCTCTTCAATGGTAGTGATACCGGCAAGTACCTTCTGAATCCCATGGTCACGGAAGGTTTTCATGCCATTCGCGACAGCTTGACGTTTGATGGTGTTACCATCTTTACGCTGCATGATAAGAGAACGGATATCATCCGTAACCGGTAGAATCTCTGCAATGACGGTTCGGCCTACATAACCTTTTTGACCGCATTGATCACAGCCTTTGGTTTTGCAAATATTGGCGCTCATTGCGCGCTGACGTGTAATACCTAATGTCTGCAAATCAAAATCAGAAGGCGTATGCGGAACTTTACAGTGCGGGCATAACACACGCACAAGCCGCTGCGCTAATACACCTAAAATAGAAGTCGCAATTAAAAATGGTTCGCAACCGATATCCATCATACGAGGAAACGCGCCGGATGCATCATTCGCATGGATAGTCGAAAGCACTAAGTGACCTGTTAACGAAGAGTTGATCGCCAGTTCGGCTGTTTCTAAGTCACGAATCTCACCCACCATAATCACTTCAGGGTCTTGACGTAAAAACGATCTTAAACCCGCCGCAAATGTTAATCCGATTTTTGCGTTTACTTGTACCTGGCCGATGCCGGCAATACGTTGCTCTACCGGATCTTCGATCGTTAAAATATTAATATCGGGTTTATTTAATTTGGCTAATGCTCCGTACAGCGTCGTTGATTTACCGGAACCGGTTGGCCCCGTTACAATCATAATTCCGTAAGAGCGCTGCAATAAATCATCTAAAATACGAATGGTCTCTTCTGAGAAGCCTGCGTGTTGCAGTTCGCGCACCTGTGAAGATTTATCCTGAAGACGCATCACCAGGCGTTCGCCAAAGGCAGTTGGCACGCATGAAAGACGAATATCAATATCTTTACCGCCGACCTTCAGCGGAATACGACCGTCTTGCGGTAAACGTTTTTCAGCGATGTTTAAATTCGCCATAACTTTAATACGCGAAGTGATCGCATTTTGTAATTTTTTAGGCGGGCGGAAGATCTCATACAAAATACCGTCATTACGGTAACGAACGACCATTTCTTTTTCGTAAGGTTCAATGTGAATATCTGAAGCCTTTTCTTTTACCGCACGGAACATCAGGGCGTTTACCAGTTTAATAACCGGGGCGTCGTCTTCACCGGCTTCAAGTAAGTCAATGATCGGATCTTCCAGATCCATTTCATCTTCTTCGATGTCATCAAGGCCGCTTAAGGCTGCCGTTGATTTTTCGTAAACACGATTGATGGTGTCTTGCAGACGTTGGGTCGTCGTAATTAAAGGGCGAATGCGTTTTCCGAAGATCACACGTAGATCATCTAGCGCTTTTGTGTTCACCGGATTCGAAGTTAACACCCAAACATCGTTTGGTTCTTCTTTGTAGGGGATCACGCCTTGTGATTTTGCATAGTTGATCGGAATGTTACGGATCAAGTCTGCTGAAATATCATTTACCGGAATATCTTTTATGAAATCCAAACCCAATTCGCGTCACAAATCTGCCACTAAGTCGTCGGCGGTAGCATAATCTTTTAATGAAAGAACATCACCAACGGATCTGGGTTGCGAAACAGAAGGGTTTCGCAAAACCATTTTGATCTGATCACTGTTCAGAGAGGTTGCTTTAGTTAAAACGACATTGATATCGGTTTGAGCCATGAAAGCTATTCTACCTCAGTACTTTGCGGATTGCGATTTCTTCCCATAACTTTATCCATAGCAGCGCCATAAGGGTCTTTACCGCCTTGCTGTTTAATAAAATTGAGACGGTCTTGTTCTTTCACACTTAAAAGGTTCATTTGATCCTGTTTGGTGCGAAGAATTTTAGGCGTCAGAAATACAACCATATTTACTTTTTGTTTTGTCACATCTCTGCCTTTAAATAACCAACCGATAATCGGCAAATCACCTAAAAGTGGAATCTTTTTAGTCGATTCAGTTTGTGAATCTCTGATTAATCCCCCGATAACCGCCGTGTCTCCGTCGTTGACGTTAACGTTGGTGTCGATCGTGCGGGTTGCAAGTGACTGGGCTCTGTCCTGGAATTTTGCCGGAACATTACCTTGCACTAACTGCTTAACTTGCTGTTTGAATTCCATACGTACGCTGTTGGAAGCCGGGCTGATGTATGGAGTTAACGTTAAGTGAATTGTTGCCGCTTCAAAATTAGGTTCTTCAAAACCTGGGGATCCGTTGGTTCCTTGCGTGACTTTCGAACCGGTTACAACGTTTTCACCCACTTCGATTTCGGCTTTCTTAGAATCCGTAGCCGTAATTTGCGGAGTTGATAAAATATTTGTTTTACCGAAACTTTTAATAAATTTTAAGTAAGCCACTAAGTTGGGTAACGCCAAAGTTTTTTGAGAAATAGGGTCGGTTACTGAAACACTTCCTTGTGCGAAACCTAAAATAGCATTTCCTGCGCCGGAAAGCGGGCTTAACACATCCGTTACATCACTTGCGTTTGCCGTGAAGCCGACTTTACCGCCGTCTTTATTAAAGGCCACTAAGCCACCGCTGGAATTGAATCCATCGTTTAATGACATCTCCATAATGATTGCAGAAACAAAAACCTGATCTCTCGGAATATCAAGTTTTGTAATAATAGACAATACGCGTTCGTAATCTTGCTTGTTGGCAGAGATCACAAGTGCATTTGTATTTTTGTCGGCTTTGATACTGACTTCGCCGCCGAATAAACCTTCACGTGCGGCTGCTTGCCCTTGCGGAGCAAACCCGATACCGCCGGTAGAGCCGCCTGTTGTAGGAGCTTTTGTACCGGAATCTTTTGCCACATCAGATAGGGTTGCTGCGATGTCTTCAGCTTTTCCGTTTTTGACGTAGTAAACATAAACGCCGCCGGCGTCTTCAGCTTTAACTCTGAAATCTAACTGGCCGATTAGTTTTTTAACTCTCAAAATACCGGCTTTATTGCCGACAACGACTAATGAATTTGTTCTGTCTTCAGGAAACACCAAGAAGTAAGCGGCGCCTTGCTTTCCGTTAGTAGCGGTATTATTAGCTGCGCCAAAGCGGGGAACGCCGGCTGCAAAACCGCCCGGAGCCGCCGTTTGAGATTTTTGGCCTTTGTTAACGACTTTATCAATTAGCTCTGCAATGTCTTTTGCTTTTGCGTACTTGATGCCGATCACTTCTAACTGATCTTCAAAGCCCGGAACATCCAACTGATTAATAATTTTCATAACCCGGTCAATGTTTGCACCGAAGTCAGATATAATAAGTGAATTCGTTTGACCGAAGGCTGACATTTCACCGTAACTTGAAGTTAAAAGTCTTAAATCTTTTTGAACTGTATCAGCCGTGATGTGTTTTAAGTGAATGATCTTTGTGATCATCTGATCTGAATTCGGGTAATAGGCGCCAGAATAAGTGTCGATATTATCACGTTGAGCAGATCTGGCATTTCTGATTTTTAAAAAGCCACCGCTTGGTACAACGGTGAAGCCGTTGATCGCCAAAGCTGATAAGAAGGCTTTATAAGCTTCTGCAACTGTAATTTTACTTGGCGCTAAAATCGTAATTTTACCGCGTACAGTTGAATCGATAATAAAATTCTTACCGGTTAATTCACTGATGGCTTTAATCACGTCCGTGATTTCAACATTTGGAAAGTCAAAGGACTCAATAGTTTCAGGAAAGTTTTCGCCGTTAATATCTTCTGGGTTAGACCTTGCGAATTTTTCTTTTTGAGTTTTATCAAGTATGCCGGGTTTGCCCGAACCGGCAGGGCCAATGACTGTTTCGCCGCGGCCAAGACGGGGGGTCCCCGTAGATGTCGGTGCAGGGACCGGAGCCGGCGCTAACAAATCTGCAGGCGGCGGAGCGCTGAAATCTTCAACCGGAGGAGGCGGCAGTTCATCAAACTGCGCTTGTGTCGTCAGAGAAAACAATAAGGATATCGCCATCACTGTTGAAAATAATCTTTTTTGAAAGGTCATTCCTAAACCTCTTTCCTTATT
>JANWIU010000096.1 GCA_025449725.1 Pseudobdellovibrio sp. | reverse complement strand
TATCAGTCTTCCGGCACAGCCCGTGTGGATGTTATTCTTTGGCTGACAAGTGTATTATCTTCTTCTTTAAGTGTTCGTGTTTGGATCGAAAACGTAACCACAACAACATCGGATATTCCAGCCTTCGACAATACCTACACAATTAACGCCGGGTCACCATTCTTGCAGGTTATTATACCGTTTAATCAAAGCAATCTGATAACTGACACCAGAACATTTAAAGTTCACATCGAAACAACCAATAGCGTTTTGAATTATCAAAAGGTCATTGATGGATCGATAATCGGTAGTTCAGGGGCCACCAATCTTGGAACAAGCGGATACAACTCCGGAAGCTACACACCGATTTTATTACTTTAATTTTCGTATTTTAGGTCTACGTTAAGCTGCCCTGGGTGAAAGTCCGGGGCTTTTTTATCTTAACTATCAATAACTTACAAAATTCATTAATAAATAAGCGCGCTACCCGTTACCCCAATAGGACCTAGAGATTTTTACTTAAACTCAAAAGGGGTTTCACGTAGAGTATTCAGGAATGACACGATTCTTCGGCTTTAAAAAATCGGGCAATGACCCCAATTGGTTGCGCAATTGTCTTGTGCAAAATGAGTCTTCATTAATTCGCTACGTAAACAATCTGACCCGGGACATGGAACTGTCTAAAGACATTGTTCAAGAAAGTTTTTTAAAATTGTGGCAAGAAGATCAAGAAAAGATTTCCGGTCATGAGGTTCCCTGGCTTTTTACTACTTGTCGTAATCGCGCCTATGATGTTTTACGCAAGAAAGACCGCAAAAATATCAGTGCGGATGAAATTGAACTAGATATTCCGGATGCTGCATTAAACGCAGAACAACTGATGGATCAACATGATGAAGAGTCCACTTTGAAACAATTAATAAACAACCTTTCCCCTCAGCAGCGTGAAATTATTCATATGAAATTTGAGCAAGACCTTAGTTACCAACAAATCAGCGATATCACCGGACTTTCCAAAAGCCATGTTGGCGTGCTCATTCATAATGTGGTCAGCAAGCTAAAGTCAGCTGCCAGAGCCAAAAAGGAGGCTCTATGAAAATTAGTAAAAATGACCCGAAACTAACCGCTTACATTCTGAAGGAACTTTCCGTCGCAGAAATGAAGCAAATTGAAGAACAAATTAAAAATGATCCAGAGCTGCAGGCTGAAGTCAGCCGGCTGCAAGCTAATGTTTTGCAATTTAAAAAACTCAAAGTCTCTGAAACGGTTAGGTTAAGCCCGGTACAACGTGAAAAAATATTCTCCCAAACAGAAGGCTCAACTTTTTGGAAAAAATATAACAAGTTAGCCAGCGGTTTAGCGGTTGCCAGCTTAGCTGTCGTTGTTTACGTAAAAAATGAAGCGGATTTGCATTCGTCAGCAAAGCAAGATTCATTGCTGGGATCGAATGTTTCAACTATTCCGGCAATTGATGATACCCCTGCAGTTAAAATGAAAATGGCTCCAGCAAAAGCTCAAGAAGAAGCGAAACCGTCTGAAGTTGCTGTTGCGGCTCCTGTTGCCGTAACTCCTGCTGCAGCAACTGATGCAGCGTCTGCGGTACCGTCTGAATCTACAGAGACTCTGACGGCTGAAACGTCAAACGATTCTATTACAAAAGAACCTCAGGAATTAGTAGCCAAAGAAGTAGCAGAAAGTGCTTTCGTGTCAGATGAGGCAGCGCCCAAAGCTGTTGCTAAAAATAACATCGCGCTTTCTCCTAAAAGATTTGGCAGTAGAGCCCAAGGTGGGGCCGCAGGCAGTATGGCAATGGGTTCTTCATTAGGTAAATCCTACGCCGCTAAGCGAGAGTCAGAAGCCAGTTTCGGGGCCGGAGCAGCTATGGCAGGTGTTAAAGCTGCCTCCAAAATGGCTGCAGCACCAGCGCCAATCAATTCTGTTAAAATTGAAACTGATAAATTTTCATTTTCATTACGCAATTTGAAAGAGACCTTTGATAACGATGTAGTCGCCAACACTATTTTGCAACCTTTACATTCTTGTTTTGAAAACTCGTTAAGCCGGTATGTTCAGTACAATTTAGAACTCGAAATGAGCTGGAATACAGATCACGGCAAAGTTTCCAATTATACTGCACAGGCAACCGTCCTTCAGGGCGAACAAAAGTTTGAAACTGAATTATATTGCGTGAGCAGAAAAATTCCCTCGCTATTTAAAAACGACGACCGCCTGAATCAGCTTACTGGCGCCTTTAATTACCGTCTCATTTTGAGATCAAAATAGTTTTCAATTTCATTAATAAATAGTTTTCTCAAACGTCATCTCCTTGAACGACAAACAAGGAGATTAAATTGAAAATTTTAAATTCAAAAGTTACGAAGATGTCATTGAGCCTGGTGTTAGCTATCCAACTATCTGGCTGTGTGTTTTCGAAAGTAAGCCCGAATCCCAACCCTCCTGAACCAAATCCTCCGGTTCAAGAAATTGTAATTCCGCCGCAGCCAGAGCCAATTGTGAAACAGCTTAAGCCAGAACCGCCGGCGAAAGCCGAAGATTCGGCCAACAGCCTTTATTCGACATATGCTTTAACAAAAGAAAAGACAGAGAAATATGCGAAACCGGCACAAGAAGTTTCCGACCAAAGTTACCGTCAGATGGAAGCAATGCCGGCACTTAGAAAATCCAAATTAATGAATTCGTACGCGACCGGAGTAGCCATTTCAGAAATGGGCCGTGGTGCCGGCGCAGCCGTCAAAATGATGCCTTCCAGTTCAGTCTACTACGGCGGCCAAGCTTATGAACTTTCTACTGAAAGCTACGATACAATTAATGAAAACAAATTTTTTCAGTGTTCCGAAAAACCTGTTTCAACCTTTTCAATCGATGTTGACACAGCTTCGTACTCAAACGTGCGTCGCATGATTACACAAGGCGCGCGCCCTCAAGCGGATGCAGTCCGCATCGAAGAACTTATCAATTATTTTGACTACAAATACGAACAGCCTGACAAGGGCGCATTTGCAGTAAACTTAGAATATGCTTCAGCACTTTGGAATAAAAAACACAAAGTTGTTCGTGTCGGCATCAAAGGTAAAGAAATGAAAACTGAAAAGCGTCCGGCAAGTAACTTAGTATTCTTGGTCGACGTTTCGGGGTCTATGCAATCCCCTCAGAAGCTTCCATTGGTTAAATCTTCTTTAAGAATGCTTGTAGAGCAACTTGGAGAAAACGACAGTATTTCACTTGTAGTTTATGCAGGAGCTGCCGGCTTGGTGCTGCCTCCGACAACTGGCGACAAAAAAACAAAAATTATGACAGCAATTGATCAGCTAGAAGCCGGCGGCTCCACCAACGGGGGTCAGGGAATCCAATTGGCCTACGAAACAGCCAAAGAAAATTTTATCAAAGGTGGCGTCAACAGAGTGTTACTGGCTACTGACGGTGATTTTAATGTTGGTGTAACTGACAGAGGGTCATTAACTGAATTAGTTGAACAAAACGCAAAAAAGAATATTTATTTAACGATCTTAGGTTTTGGAATGGGTAACTCCAAAGATGGAATGATGGAAACCTTAAGTAATAAAGGCAATGGCAACTACGCTTATATCGACAACCAAAATGAAGCCAAGAAAGTTTTAGTTGAACAGATGAGCGGTACTCTTGTGACGATCGCAAAAGATGTAAAAATCCAAGTAGAGTTTAATCCGAGACTGGTGCAGGCTTACCGTTTAATCGGTTACGAAAACAGATTACTAAAAAATGAAGATTTTAATAATGATGCAAAGGATGCCGGAGATATCGGTGCAGGACACACAGTAACAGCACTTTACGAAATTATTCCTAAAGGTGTTGAGATGGATAAATCGGAAGACACTTTGAAGTACCAAAAAGTAAAAGCGACTTCAGTGGCAAAATCAGAAGCCAGTGCAGAATCGGACGAACTGTTAACTCTAAAAATCCGTTACAAAAAACCGGATGGTGATGTCAGCGAAAAACAGGAATTTCCTTTAAAGAACTTAAGTAAGAATTTTGAAGACAGTTCTGAAAGCTTCAGATTCGCTTCAGCGGTTGCAATGTTCGGAATGTTATTAAGAGAATCTGAATTCGTAAAAGATGGCAACTACGGCACTGTAACTTCAGTTGCTAAGAAAGCTCTGGGCGAAGATAAAAATGGATACAGAAAAGAATTTATCGATCTTGTTAATCAGCTTGATGGAATAAAATTAAATAGACAGGCGAGTTTTTCGGAATAGCCCACCAAACTCCAAAAAGCATCGCACACCCGGGAGAAATCCCGGGTTTTTTATTCTATCAGTTACTAAAGCCTCTTAAATGAAGAACCAGGGAGTCGTTTGTTCCGTTCCCATTCATTTTCAAAATATTTAAATAATAGTAACCACCGGAAGTGATATGGCAACCTGCCAGAGAGGAAGGTGAAGTCACAAAATTTATCTGGCTATTAAAGCTTTGTGCGGTTGTCGGATTAAAGCTATTTCCTAGAGAGCAGTAGTCACTGGTAAAGATAGTTTGATTTTGACCTGATTCTCTCAAGTCACATGGATTTCGAGAAATACTGGCCGCCATTCCCATATTCAAATAACTATTGGAATCCGCATCCCAATAAATAAATCCTGCCCCACCACCTTGAAAAATCTGAGAAGTGGCTTTAAATGCAACCTCATCAACTTTAAATCTAAAAGAGCTGAATCCATAAATAGGCATAAAACGCAAATCCCAGTTTGAAGTAGTTGCAAGAGTGAATAAAGTTGATGGCTGGCCAGCTCCTTGCCCGGTCCAATTACTGGCATTGCCATGTATTCCTGTAACAATCACGTAGGGCCAGGTTTTTAAGGCCGTAGCCGCTTCCATATCAGGCGCTTGGCAATTAATAGGAGTAGAGGGTTGGCCATAAATAAAATCGCTGTACCAGTTGTTGTATTGCGTGGGATCTTGGCCGCCCGGAGGATTTTCTGATTTGGTAGTGTTGTATGAGATATCTGAAACGGGGGCTTCGGGAGTTGGGTCGGAAGGCGAAGGCGTGGGCGCCGGTGAAGTTTCTGGTGATGGCTCGGATGAAGCTTCAGGTGGAGTTACACTTTCCGAAGTTTGTGGGTCTAACAAATGAACTTCCGAACAGTTTTGGAAAAAACAGATTAACGAAAGCATTAAGGTCGCCACAAGGACAACCTTGATTTTTATTTTTTCCCCCACCATTGCCCCTTTGAATCTTCTAGATACGCTGCAAAAATCTAACCGCGAGGCCTTCGCTTGTAAGCTTTGGAAACTCCTAAGATAACTATTAATTTTCGGGAAAAAATTTAAATATTTTTGGCTACCCTTTAGTGAGTTGATTACCTCCTGTACAGTGTCTTAATTTGATATTTAGAAGATACTCACTCAACGCTTTGGATTAGATCCGTTGCTGATGACCACAGTCGAATTTTCGATATTTTAAAAAATATTTATTTACTGAAGAACTGAATACTTAGGAGCGAACTAAGTACTTAATGGCGGAAAGTGAGGGATTCGAACCCTCGAGCCCCGCGAAGGGCTGCCAGTTTTCAAGACTGGTGTATTCAACCGCTCTACCAACTTTCCGTTGTTAGTTCTATTGGATTTGGGGTCCTGTTTCAATGAGTTTTTGCTCGCCGCAGTGCAGTTTTAAGAGCATAATCTTTAGTTGAATCAAGAGGTTAAAATGAGTTCCCTGCAGTTTTTTGAGAGCCAGTTATCATCAGGGCCAAAGCTTCCGCTTCGTTCAACCTTAGTGACTTTAAAGAGCGGCCACAGGGTTATGTTCTCTCCCATCCGATTTAATGAAGAACAGTTGATTGAGTTAAAAAAGG
>JANWIU010000095.1 GCA_025449725.1 Pseudobdellovibrio sp. | reverse complement strand
TCTTCAACCCGTTCAGCTCAGTTTTTATAGATGAATTTTTCATCGAGATCGCCTTAAAGGTTTCAAATGTTTTTTTTTTACTGCTCAGAGATTGATTTTACTTTGTTGTATGAAAAGTCGAAGGTCATGTAGTGCTTTGCACCCAAAAAGTTGATGACAGTTAAAAATATAACCGTCAGCAACAAGATGAGACCCATGTTCATCCCCAATTTGGTGGTCTTCATACTGAAGAAATCCACAAGGATTCTGTAATCGTAAAATAGGCCTCCGACTAATCCGATAAGCGACGTGCCCAGCACAATCCACATAAACGGCATCCAGGTTCGAATCGCAAAAAACAATCCACCCAGGATCAGGAAGCTCAAAATAGATATAACAAAAAATAATTTTCCCTTTTGACTCATCTTAATCGCTCCATCGCGCGGATTCGATGACCCGTTCAGTTAAAAAACAAAATAAAAAGATTAAGCTGAAAAAGAAAATCAATCCATTGGTTCTAATGGTGCCTTCTATCAGCCCGGCCAGATGAGTATTCAATGAAATATGTTCCAAGACCGCTTTGGCAGACGGACTGTCTACCGATTCATTTAAGGCTCCGATAAACCAGATCGACAAATTAAACACAATGGACAAAACGAAAGCAACAAGCCCGTTATCAGAAAGACTGGACGCGAACAGATTCATAGCCACATAAACACCGGCCACTAAAAAAATTCCAAAAGCGGACACTAAAGTTGGTGACCATTCAAATTCAAATACCCTGCGTGAAACCAGCGGATAAATGAAAGAAACACCAATCAATGCAAAAATCGTAACCATGGTCGCGAAGTATTTTCCTAGTACGATTGATAATGAAGAAATGGGCGACGTCAGCAAAAGATCAAAAGTCTTAACCTTTTTTTCTTCAGATAAAAGCCGCATAGTTAATGCGGGCACTAAAAAAACAAAGACTAGATTCACGATCGCCAAATGCGGAAGAAAAACCGCGTAGTGAATGTTCAGCATCTGCGGTGTAGCACCGAACTGTAACATAGCGTTTGAGGATGACTGAGCAAATTTCTCTAACGAAATGGTGAACATGATCCCAAGAAGGATCGTCATCATGAAGCATAAAAAATAAAACAAGGGGCTTTTAAAATATCCCGCCAGTTCTTTCTTTAAAATCACGTAGGTAGGTCTTAAGTTAAACACCTGACTCTGTCTCCTGTCCGTAAGTTAATTTCAAAAATACATCCTCTAAGTTGGCGCGCGCAGGTGACAATTCAACAAGTCCTGCGCCCGAGCGGATGACCTCGCTGGCAATTCTTTCGATAATTTCTTCATCTTCTGTAAGTTTAATTCTGTAATATTGATTGTTAACTTCTTCTATTTCTTCAACCCCGGAGATCGCCTTGAGGCTGCTTTTGATGTCCAGAGATTTTCTGGTTTTCACCGTCAGCATTATAAAACCTTTATTTAAATTAGCGATGTCTGAAATGGACTCCTGCGCGACGATTTTACCTTCATGAATGATAATGACTCTGTCACAGCTGGCTTGAACTTCGGGCAAAATGTGAGTCGAAAGGATAACGGTGTGTTCACCTTTAAGCTGCCGAATGAGATTTCTGATTTCCGAAACCTGCTTCGGATCAAGGCCCACTGTCGGCTCATCCAGAATTAAAACTTCAGGGTTAGAAACAAGCGCTTGTGCTATCCCAACGCGTTGTTTGAAACCTTTTGATAGATTTTTAATTAAACGACGGCGTACATCCGTCAGTTGCGCCTTTTCAAGCGCCCCATCGACATACTCTTTTATTTTTTCTTTCGGAACATCTTTAAGTTCGGCCACGAATCTTAGATAGTCATCGACCAGCATATCTAAATAAAGCGGCGGCGTTTCCGGCAGGTATCCGATTCTTTTTTTAACTTCAATGGGATTCAAAAAAACATCGTAACCGCAAACTCGAGCTTCCCCGCTTGTCGGCGCCATAAATCCTGTAATGATTTTCATGGTTGTCGATTTGCCGGCACCGTTTGGTCCTAAGAACCCAACAACGTCGCCTTTTTCAATTTTAAAATTGAGGTCAGAGATAGCTTTGCGCTCGCCATAGTTTTTAGACAGATTACTGACTTCGATCATAAAAAACACTCCGTCGTTCTTTGACTTTCGAATTATGGCTTTAATTCTATCTGAAATTACAGAGCAATCAAGAATTCGCGTGCATTATGATAGGTGACACGCCCCATCTTATCACCCTTGATCGGCTTTACATGACGGCATTCCACTGCGACGACCGCGTACTTTCCGCCCATAGAAGTTTGGCTTTTTGAAAGACCTTCCTCCACAAGCCACTTTCCCACTGAAAGCAGTTCGGAATCAGCCAGATTTTGAGTCTTTTGTTTGTGAATGACAGCGTGAGCGCTGGGGTAATCCTTCAAATGCACCCAAATATCATGCGGCTTGGAGCTTCTGAGTAAATTCATATTATCCGAAGCTGACTTGCCCATATAGGCGACAGCATCTTTTCCTAACGAAAGCTTCCGTAAGCGCCCTTCTACTTTTCGGGCGTTCTTCTTTTGGCCTTCATCCTTTTGCCGCTGCGACAGCTGACGTTCAAATCGTTCTTCAGAAACATCACTGAGGCTCTCGATTTCCTGATGGAGAGTCTCAATCCGGCTTTTTGCACCGACCGATTTCACTTTTGCAGCCTTTGCCTTTTCAAAGCAAAGTTGAATGTTTTCAGACACAGATTTTTCAAAATTGACGTAAACCGACCATTCCGGCTTCAGATTTTTCATTCCGTAAGATTTTAAAAATTCACCGACAGCGGACCACTCTTCAGTTTCGAACTGCTCAAGCTGCGCTTTGACGGCTTGTAGCGCCTTCTTTTTTTTATCAAGATCACGTTCACGGCTTTTGATCCATTTTTCATAGGGTGTCGCAGAACCTTGCGCTGTTTTAGTTCCCCTATCGCCTAACCTCAGACGCTTCCACTGCGCAGTCAGATAAGCAAGAGAACGCACTTCTTCTTCCTGAACTACAGGTTGATGCGGAGGTAACTCTTTAACCGGAAACCAAGAAATAGACTTTTTAGAGTGTTCCGCAATCAGGTTCACCTGCTTTGGTATGGCCCGGAACTCGATTGTCGTCACATCGCCGTCGGCACCCAAGCGGAACAAAATAACCCGCCCTAAGGTCTCATCAACTTCACTGTCGCGGAAAAGCTGGTTCTTGGCATGAGAATTCAAAAAAAGTGCTGTGGGCTTGGTTTTTTTATACTTGCCCCAAGGATTCTCTTCCAGCAGCGTGAAAAACGGAAATACCGGGTCCAAATCAAACAAGAGATGCATCATTCGGGGATTCTTAGTAAATCGGTAGAAGCTCAGCACAAGACCTTTCTCGGTGCTGAGAATTTCCTGCAGCTGGGCCTTTTCAAGCTCTTCGTTGACGTACTCGACCATGGTTTTAAGCTCTGAAAAACTAGGCGTTTTCACAGTTTAGACGATAGCTCACTTTACCGAATAAATCGATATGAAAACTATGAAATCCTGCATTGCTGAGCTCATCGACGAAGAAATCCTGTCTCACTTACACCAACACGAAACAAATGACGAGTTCATTGAACGCATTTGCGGACTTTGCCTGGATGAAATTTACAGTAACAAAGGGTTTGCACCAAAAGGTTATGGCGCCGATGTTGTTGAAGAAATCGAACTGCAAGTAACCGAAGTTTTCCGTATGAAAACTTATGGCTATTTCAATTTGCAGGAATACCGTCAGATACACCTTAAAAAACGTATCGGCTAATTTTTCGAATTTAATTTATAGCTTTTGCATAACTGCAAAGTACATAGGACCGAACCCGCTTCGGTCCGGTAAAATCTGGTAACCAAATTCGGTTCTTTCAATAAAATCCAATGCATCAGCAACAGGCCAGCGTAAAATTTCAGGCTTTCGTTTTTTAACTAACTTCTGTATCACGTCGTCATTTTCCATCGGGGAAATAGAACAAGTGGAGTAAACAATTCTTCCGCCGGGCTTGCAAGCCAACCATGCCGAAGACAGCAATGAATACTGCCTGACCGCCAAATTTTTCGTACGCTTTTCAGTCCATAAAGAAAGCTCGGACTGATTTTCAAAAAGATGTCTCTCGCCGGAACAAGGTACGTCAGCCAGCACTCTGTCGAATTCGTTTGGCATTCTTAAACCGTACTGGTTTCCGTCAAGGCCTTTCACGTTGATGAAATCTCGCTGCTCTCTCGGAATATATTCGTGAAACACCCGCATCAGCCGCTCTCTGCGGCCTTCAGACATTTCGTTGCTGATGAGGTGGGCCGGCTGTGACTCTGCCAATACCAACGATTTACCGCCCGGAGCCGCACACATATCCAAAATACGATCATCGGTCTGAACTTCCAGCGCTCTGGCAACCAATACACTGGCAGGATCCATCACATAAAATGGATAAAGGCCAATGCTGTCTTTTTCAAGTTTGTACCCGTCCGGCTTCCAGTAGCAGTTTTCAAGAAAGCTACAGGGCGCTAACGTCGATGCTTCTTCATAAGTAACAAATTTATTTTTTCGTAAAACCTGGCGCGGCGGTGCGATGATTTCTTTTCTGAGAGCCGGCCACCGTTCTCCGTAAACTTTTGTAAAATAACTTTCGAAAAGCGGATTAGTTGGGGAATTCACAGATAAATTCGCTTCCTTTGCCGTTTTCAGAAACCAGCTTCACATTACCGCCGTGATTCAGCATGTGATGTTTTACCAAAGCCAGTCCAAGCCCGAACCCGCCTTGATCGCGATTGCGGCCTTTGTCGACGCGATAAAATCTTTCGAAAATACGGTCTTGGTGTTCTTTCGCGATTCCCGGTCCGTTGTCCCGAACTTTTAGAACGACAGATGCACCGGCGGGCTCCCACGTGAGGTCAATTTGATTTGATTCACCTGAATATTTAACCGCATTAATCAAAAGATTACGCATAATCTGCTTAGTCGCATCGTAATTGGCATTCACTTCCGATACCGCTTTTTGTACATTTATTTTTTTAGGAGTCAGTTGAAGCGACGGCTGAAGTTCACCGAGGACATCCCGAGTGATGTCGTCTGTTGAAATTTTTGTTTTGGTCAACTGAGTTCCTGTTTCAACTTTAGAAAGATTTAACAACTCGCTCATTAAATCGGACATCTGATCAGTTCCCAACAGAATCGGTTTTAAAAGTTCTAACTCGTCGGCTCGACCGGACGATTCTAATTTTTGCTTTAACAGCTCTGCGTAACCTTTGATGACGGTTAACGGCGTCCTCATTTCGTGGGAAGCATTAGCAACGAAATCAATCCGGATCTTTTCTGTTTTTCTTAGTTCGGACAGATCGTAAAAAACTCCCAGACACCAAGATTCATTTTCATTCCGTGAAGGAAGTGGTGTCACAAAAAGCTGAAACCTGTCGCCTTCACTTCTGTTGAAGCGGGAGTTGTCAAAGGTCTTTTTAAAAGTCGAAATCACTTGCGGGTCGCGGATAATATCCTGCAAAGAATAACTGGCGGTTTCTTTAAGCGGCGCCCACTGAAAGAAGTTCATAAATGCAGAATTAAATGAAATCACGCGCAAGTTTTGATCAACAGTAACAATGCCCTCTTTAAGGCCGGAAAACACCGTTTCGTAACCGCGGCGTTCTTCGCGCGATTGTCGTTTTAACCGAAGATATTTTTTTCTTAAGGTAAGCGCTGCACGCTCCAATAAAGAAAAGTCCTCATCCACTTGAGAAAAAATGTCGCCAATCTGCAAGTTATCGAGATCTTCTGACTTCATCAGCTCAATCATTTGCTTTGTTTGCTTGGCTATCATTCTTTTAAATCTGAAGTAACTCAGGATATAAGCTCCGAAGCTTACCATGACTAACCCGAGAATCAGCAGCAGTGCTTGTGTCACAGAATTTCAGGCTCCGATTTGTCTTGTAAAGAGATAAGAATACGGTAGCCCACTCCCCTAATAGTTTCGATGTGTGGTGCCCATGCGCCTATTTTTTTTCGTAAAGTAAAAATATGAGTATCAATGGTTCGTCCGGTTACGTTCACATCTTCGCCTTGAATAAGATCGATTAAACGTTCGCGCGTCAGCACTTTGCCGCCGGCTTTCAAAAGTTCTGCGATTAATTTAAACTCTGAAGGCGTCAAATGGATTTCTTCACCGTTTATTCTGACATCGTGTTTACCGGTATCAATCATCAGCCCACCGAAGCCCAGCACAGACGCTTCATTTTCTGTCGTGCGACTGCCACGGTTTCTTAAATCATTTTCTAAATCCAGCCGGCGCATCAATTGCCTTACCCGCGCAGCCAGCACAGAGGCATCAAAGGGCTTTGTCAGATAATCATCAGCACCGGAATCAAGCCCATTAACTATGGAATCAGAATCTACCCGGGCCGTAACCATCATCACTTTGGTAGTAACAAATTGAGCACGGTTGTTTTTCAGGAAATCGATCCCTTGCGTGCCCGGCAACATCCAATCCAGCAGGCAAAGCGAGTACTTCTCCGGAATCAGCGAAGTTTGTGCTGAATCCGCTGAATTAAACACATCAACCTGAAATCCGAGATTGATCAGATTCAGCTTTAACAGCCGTGCAATTGCCAAATCATCTTCGATGATCAGCGCATATTTATCTTTAATAAAATCGTTAATAGCTTGCACCATGGCGCACGTCTTTTCCTGAAAATGCAAAAATGACGTCTTCAGCAATATTGGTTGCGTGGTCGCCAAGACGTTCCAGGTTCCGCGCAATAAGGATGTAATCCAGGTGATCCTGCAAGTGAGCCGTATCAGTTTTCATCAGTTCTATCGACTGAAGGTTGATTTTCTTTTTATAAGCATCAACCTGGTCATCCATCTGCAAAACTTTTTCAGCTGCGGTGATATCCATTTTTACGAAACAATCCAGCGATGCTTTCACCATTTCGGACGTGCATTTGAACATTTGTTCGATATCGGTTAACGAATTTGAAAATCCGCGTTCAATTAGCTCCCGTGAAAGATGAGCCACATTCACGCATTGGTCGCCCATGCGTTCTAAGTCTGTATTGATTTTAATAATTGAAAGAATCAACCGAAGATCTTTTGCCACAGGTCCCTGTTTTGCTAAAACCTGCAGGCACTGTTCATCAATTTTTTTCTGAAGGTCGTTGATATTCTCTTCAATTCGGTGAACTTCCTTTAATGAATTCAGTTCTTTTTTTAACAGGCCGGAGGTGGAAATCATGATGGCCTTTTCAACCAACCCCCCCATTTCGAGAGTCAGCTTTTTTAAGTCCTCTAACTGTGAATCCATTATTCTTTCCATAAACTACCTTTACGCCTAATTTTCAGGAAATTCTATCTTCTTTCTTGACCCCTGTCTGCATTCAACGCAAACCTAAGCAAATGAGGCTGTCTTCTATCGACATAGGTTCAAATGCTATTCGCCAGCTGATTGTGGAAGTTCAGCCTGATGGGGGCTGGAAGGTGTTAAAAAAACACCGCGAAACAATCCGGCTGGGTTCTGATGTTTTTGATTCCGGGTCCATTAAGACAAAAACCGTGGTTAGACTGATCCTGGCCTTCAAAAGAATGGCTAAAAATAACAAAAAATTCAGAGTGGACCGAAGCTTGGCCTTTGCCACCAGCGCCTTCAGGGATGCTAAAAATAAAAAGCCTATTTTATCGGCGATTCATAAGACCTCTAAAATCAAGATCAAGGTGATTTCCGGGCATACAGAAGCTGAACTGATTCGCAAAGCTGTTCAAAAGAGTATCGGCCTTCAAGCAGAAAACTGTCTGCTGATTGATATCGGCGGCGGAAGCGTTGAGCTAACTCACGTGCAGAACAAAAAGATTCACTTTTCCAAAAGTTTTAAATGGGGCATGGTCCGAACACTGACCCAGGCCCAAAAAGCAAAGTGCTCAGCAACTAAAATCGTACGTCAAAATCTGAAGAAAAATAAAAAAAGCCTGCCGAAGGGACCGTTTGAATTAGCCGTTGGAACCGGCGGAAATTTAGATGCGATTTCAAGGCTAAAACTTCAGGCCTTAAAAAAAGGGCCAAATACTCTGGTAACTTACGACGAGCTTCAGACAATGTACAAAATGTTTGTCGCTACGAAACCTGCCTTGCGTGCTGAAAAATTTAATTTGAAACCGGATCGAGTGGACGTTATTGAACCGGCAATGCTTCTGACATTGAATTTAATGAAAGATTATAAAATTACCCGTTTAAAAATTCCGGGAACAGGACTTAAAGAAGGCGCTATTCTTTCTCTTCTTTAATAAGATCATCTTCCGTCACGTGCTGCTGCTGAATTGCCATTTTCATTAAATCTGCTTGTACACCCAAAACAGTAGGATCTGTCGTTTTTTGTTTTAGTTCATAACTGGCATCAGGTTTCATGATCCAGGATTGACGAGTGTCATTCCAGTAACTTTGTAGAATGGACCAAAGTTTCTCTCGCGCGACTTTGTCGTATATCGGACAAATCGCCTCAACTCGGGCGTGAAGATTACGGTACATCCAGTCGGCAGAGCCAATAAAGAAATCACCATCTACAGGATTTTCTTTCCCGTTTCTGAAGTAAAATACTCGGGAGTGTTCTAAGAATCTGCCCAACGTAGAATGAACCGAAATCGTTTCACTGACACCTTTAATGTTTGGCTTAATACAACAAAATCCGCGCACTAATAAATTCACAGGAACCTTATTTTGGCTGGCTTCATAAAGCGCCAGCGAAATATCGTTTTCTTCCATGTTGTTGAACTTGGCGATGATCATACCGGGACGGCCCGCTTTTACGTGATCACGTTCGCGCTGAATGAGCTCTTTAAATTTTGTAAACATATTCACCGGAGCCAGAATCAAATGCTGATAGTCCTGCTTCAATGACTTTCCGGTCAGATAATTAAACAACTCTAAAAGTTCCTTGGTTATTCTCTCATCGCAGGTTAGAAGCCCCAAGTCTGTATAAAATCTTGAGGTGGCTGAGTTATAATTACCTGTTCCGATATGAGCGTAACTGCGAACACGGTCCGCTTCTTTTCGCACAACAAGCGCAGTCTTCGCATGAGTCTTTAAACCTACAACTCCGTAAACAACGTGAACGCCCGCGTTTTCCAGCTCTTGCGCCCAGTAAATATTTCTTTCTTCATCGAATCTGGCTTTTAGCTCGATAAGACAAACAACCTGCTTACCCAATTCAGCCGCTTCGATCAACGCCTTAATGAAAGGGCTATTGTCTCCTGTACGGTACAAAGTCATCTTAATGGCGAGAACATCCGGATCAACCGAAGCATCGCGAATAAACCGCTCTACACTGGAAGAAAAACTTTCAAACGGATGATGTAATAAAATGTCACCTTTTTTAATGGCATCAAAAATGGAAAGCAAAGGATCACTGAGAGCCGCCGGTACGACCGGAGACCAAGTTGGATACTTTTCTTCGGTCCAATGTAATGATTGAGACAGCATAGAAAAATCCGTTAGGTCAAATTCTTGTGGCATCGAAAAAATGTCTTCCGGTTTTAACTCAAGCTGTTCAATTAAAAATGATTTCAGCCACGGATCAGTACAGTGACCGATCTCTAATCTTACGATTTCCGCAAAACGCCGTTGGCGCAGCTCTTCTTCGATCATGGCCAATAAATCTTCAACGTCTTCTTCTTCACGGTCAGAATCCGCATTTCTTGAAACACGGAAGAGTACGTGACCGACAACTTTCATTGAAGGAAATAAATCAGACAACCTTGCTCTGATGATTTCAATCAAATGTATAAATTTATTAGTACCTTCAACAGCGACCCACTGACTGATAACCCGAGGCACTTTAACCCGTGCAAAAAGTTTTTCGTCTTCATTGTGCGGGTTCAGCAGCGATACACCCAGCGACGAAGATAAATTTGAAATAAATGGAAACGGATGGCCGGGGTCAACGGAAAGCGGCGTTAGTACAGGAAAAATATTTGTGTCAAAAAATTCATTAACGTATTTCTTTTCGGATTCTTTAAGGTCACTAAAACCGACAACTTCGCAGCCTTTTTTTTTCAATTCCTTTAAAAGGTGTTCCGAACAATCACGTTGCTTTTTCAGCATGGCCGGAATCTTCTTCATGATCATGCTTAACTGCATTTCAGGTGTTTGACCGTCCGATGACTTTGCGGAAATCCCGTAAGCCACATGCCGCTTCAGTCCCCCAACCCTCTTCATAAAAAATTCATCCAGGTTGGAACTTGAGATTCCCAGAAACTTCAGGCGCTCCAGCAATGGATTGCGTGGATCTTCCACTTCAGCGAGAACACGGAGATTGAAATTAAGCCAGCCCAGCTCGCGGTTACTAAAAATCAAATTGGAAGACCGTGTGTGCTCTACGTACTTGATTTTTTTCTTTTTTCTGAGGTTCTTTTTTACAGCCGGCTTCTTGTTTTCTGTGCCGGATTGATACACTTTGGGGGCTTTGGCTTCTTTTAAAGCTTCTTTTTTATCTTTTGCAGGTTTCGTATCTTTTTCCATAACCAAAATTTCCCCGAGAGGCAGTTTATAAGGATTTAGAGCCAGACTCAAGTCAAGATAGGATCAAGTCTTGTCGATAAGTCGTTAATGACAACTTCTTTAGCAAGATATCATGCTCGCGCCCCGCGCTACATTCTGGATACTCAAGATGACAGTCTCATAAGACTGTCAGGGGCCGAACAACTGGCATGGGAAGAAAGCACCGAACTGCGTGACGTGTCACTGACAGGACTTTCTTTTACAGCTCCTCAGGATTTATCTCCGCAAATCGGCGAAGTCATAAAAATTCAGTTTTCAGTGCCGGGCTCTAAGCAAATGGCTTGTTACGCGGTCGTTATTCGAATTGAAAAAATTGATCCGATGGATAATTTGATTGGCGTCCATTTCTATAAGTTAGACCGCACACAACGACTTAATATTGTTCATGGCCTCAGCGACAAAATTAAGCGCTTGAACGAAGCGGCAGAAAAAAGCGAGCCCCCCTGGCCGTGGCTATCCATTATAGGATTGGCGTTCAGTTTACTTTGCTGGCTGACCTTGATTAAAATATTTTACTTCGGGCCCGGATAATGAAACTCCTGCTTTTGTGTAGTTTTATTTTTTTTGCAGCGTGCGCCGGACTTAAACGAAGCCCCAGCAGTATAAAAAAAACTGATTCTCTTTTTAATTTAATTAATTCGGAAGAAGTTTTGAAAGCGAATTACAGCTTCGAACTTGTCAGCTTATTTGGTTTAAACGATAGAAAAGTAATATTTAAAACTTTTGAAATTTCTGACGACAGCGCGAAAAAAGCAGTTGATGCGTGGGAATCAGATTTGAACGGTTACCTTTCGGTGTATAAAGAAGATATCAAATTAAGATCCGGCAACCGAGACGTGCAGGTCAGGATCAGAGACCTAACCAGACTGCAACAGGCCTTGTCCTTGCTTGCAAAGTCCGGAGAATCTTCAGAGAAAGTTCTCAGAAAACAAATCGAACTGGTAACGGCTTTTAATCAAAATTTTAAATCAATCGAAAGCTTTAACTATGATGGCGCTTCGGTTCCCCTGGATTTCGATAGCGAACAGAGGCATAAAGTCAGTTTTGCAGACAGCAGTTTTTGGCAGGGAACTTCTGAAAGAAAAAGGCCGTTAAGCCCGGTTGATGTCACAACCGAAGAGTTTGCAGGCCGCCCTTGCCGTGCGGAAAGTTCAGATACCTTAAATTCCGTCAAACTAAGCTGCGCCAATCTACAGTTTAAAATTCTTCCTCAGACTTCTCCGAAAGTTTCAGCCTTCAATAGTATTTTGTACCGCCGACTGGGTTACAATGCGGCTCCGGTGGTTTTCGTTTCTGATTTGCCGTTGCTTTATGAAAGAGGCCTTCTTCCTGCTTTAAAAAAATTAAATGTGCGCTTTAGTGCGATTTTTAAAAACGGAGAAGCGGCTTCGTTCGAAGGTTTAGTTTCGAAGCTTTTGCCTTACTGCAAGGCCCGAAATGAAACCTGCTTCTCTCCGTCAGCACTATTCGACGCTCAGGTGGAAAACCAGATTGAACAACTGGTTTTAAGTGATGTCGCTATCAATTTAGAAAATGGCGATCACGTATTTGGTTCGTGGGCTTACGATGAACTTGACCATAAATACCGTCCGGAAGTGAAAGCCCTGTTTTTTGTATCTGCCTTCACCGGAAACAGCGACTTGCGCAAAGAAAGCAATGCTGTTGTTTGGTCTGCAAAAAACTTCACAGTTACGCACCAGCTTCAAAATTTAAATTCGGGACTGGGTGGCGTGCGCCCGGGTTCGCCAATGAATCTGAATAGTTTTAAGTGGGAAGTTCTCAAACTTAAGAGACAAAAAGGTAAAGATGTATTTGTTTTCGATGGATACCGCCCCTCTTTTAAAAGGCCTGCATTTTCGGAAGTCACTGCGGATGATGCCAAGTGGGCCGTCCGGCAAATTGCCAGCCTGTCAGAACAGGAATTAACAGAAGCACTGGCTCTCAGCGGGTTTTCGGCTGCTGAACTTTTACTGGCCAGAGAGAAACTTATTTCTATTCAAAAAAATATGATCGAAACCCTTGGCTTAGAACAGGAATTTACCAAAATCACCGAACGAAAAATTGAGAAGAATATCAATTACCGAATAACCGGTCAGCCCGCGCTTTTTGAAATTACTGCAAATCGCAGAATTCAGGTGCCTGAACAAAATGATGAACTATTCAACGGCACTTTAAAAAAATCTTTACCTTCACTACTCGAAAATAAACGCAAAATCTCCAACACAGTTGACGAATAACTTTTGTGCCTTTCGAAATTCTGCCGTTTTCAAATCGGCCAACGGAATAATCGGATTTTTTATAGAAAAGTAATCCTGAAGTATAAGCGCATCATCGTCTTCCTTAATTTTGCGGCTATAATCAAACCACTTATGCTTACCTTCGCAATTCAATTTGCCGGCGTTTTGCATTTCTTTTCCTGAAATGCGGATCGACCTTCGATATTCGAAAGGGTCAGCCAACAACAAAGAACTTTCTCTGTCTGTAAGAGAAGTATTCACGATTTTTACGATTCCTGCCTGCGGGACCATATAACCTTTACCGGCAGATGAAACTAAAGTTTGCCAGCCGGCCTGGAAGTTAAAACCGACTGAAAAATCTTTTACAATTCGGGATTTCAGACTGTAGTTATCGAACTTCCAGCCGGTTAAATCCGGAAGATTTGTTGCCCAGGTGACTAGACGGTAATCTAATTGCGCCTTCGAATTTGAAAGCTCATCACCGGTAATACTTTCAGAAGCAAAACCGTTAAGACTAATTTTGCCCTTCCCGGTCAACTCAGAGTCATTTTTAAAAACGATATCAAGGTCAATTTTTATTGAATTGCTTTCGGCTGTTCCGGCCGGAGTTTTAGATTCGCGCGCACCTGCCGGGTCTAGAATTACCGTTTTGTGGTCCGCAATATCCGGATAAATACGACGAGAAGAGCTGGTAAGGTTAGTCGGATCAATCCAGTATTCCTTCCCGTCTTTTTCTGCCCATACGATCGCATGATTAAAATAAACCGCAGGGACCTTTATGGGAGAGGCTATCAAATCAAAATTACGGTTAACAAACGCTGCGTGGGCTTTAAAGCCCAAGTGATTAAGAATAGAAGCCGTTGATACCGTCATGTCTTTACAGTCACCGTAGCCGCTGCCTGAGATAATCTCCAAAGACCGCGGATGATAGGCCCCTTTTACCAAGCGCCAGTCACCTAAATATCTGAGAACATCAGCCAGACGCGAAGTTACGGCATCAATTTGATTGTAAGGATCTGTTTCCTTTTTCGCTTCTTCTAAAATTTTTTGGTAAGACTCCGGTAGCGGCGAATTAATGACTTCCTCATAGGCGGTAATCGTGGCTTTAGGAAAGTCAGACCAGCTATTAATGTTGGTAACTCCGACCCAAACTAAAGTTTCAGGTGCGTAGATAGAGTTTTTTTCTTCCATGATTTCGGAATACACCGGCTTAACCAAAAGAACTTCAACTTTATTTTTTGAAACGGTCAGGCTCAGTTTTTTACCCGGGTCAAAAACTTCCGCATAGAGAGGGCCTTCCGATTCCCAGATCTCATTATAGTTTTCGATGGCCACATGGCGCCCGATCGTAAAGTGGTCGTTGAAATAACCCGGGAGTGAGGGCTTTGTTCTCACGAGGTGATACTTCAATTCCAGTTGCGAACCGATTTCTACATTTGGATAAGCCACACTGACCTGATTTTGGGTATCAAAGCCCGGGCCGGAACTTGATAAAGGCTTAATAACAATATCAGACTCCTTTACTTCAAATTCTTTTTTACCGTTAATAGTTTTCGCTTCGATTGAAACTAATTTTTCTGCTTCGGGATTAAAATTGAATTTATAAAGGCCCTGACTGTTGCGACCTTGCTCGTTTTTAATTTCTATAAGTCTGTAGAACTTTGATTCGAATGCGCCATTAGCCTTAATTTTATTTTTAACTTCATTTAATTTCAGAATATAGGGCGACTCGCTGACTTTACCCCAGCGGGCCTCTGAAGTAGATGCAAATAAAATGGCTAATACAAAATAGAATAAGTTTTTCATGCTGATTACTGTATCCAGTCTTGCTAATTAAGCCAAATAGATTATGTTATTTGAGATGTGTCCTCATAGCTCAACTGGATAGAGCAGTCGTTTCCTAAACGATCGATGGTGGTTCAAGTCCTCCTGAGGACACCAATTACATTCTGATATCAGATAACAGATATTCGATATCGGATATCAAACTTTAGACCAGTTCATTGTTAAACGCCGATACGAGAAAGAAACTCATTCTTCGAAATATATTTTCCGCCGAAACTTCCGCTGACATCCGTTACCATCTGAATATCCAGCCATGAATGGCCGTTACTTTTAATAAAATTAATGAGCTCGTAAAGAGCTAATTTTGACGTATTACTTTCAAGGTGAAACATACTTTCACAACTGTAGTACCGTTGGGATTGCACACCGTAAATTCCCCCTACCAATTTATTTTCGCGCCAAATTTCAAGGGAATAGGCGTGGCCTGCACGGTGAAGCAAGTTGTAGTTGACCTCTACTTCATCGTCGATCCATGTTCCCTGTTGCCCCTTGCGCACGGCAGTCCGGCAAAGCTTTATCACCTCTGAAAACTTTTGATTTGTTGTCACCGTAAATTCTGAACGATGTTTCTTAAGCCACTTTTGAAAACTTTTAGGCATGTGAACTTCGGCCACATCGATCACTCCCCGCTCATCTGGGCAAAACCACAACAACGGATATCCCTCATGCGGCCACGGAAAGATTCCATTGTCATAGGCCAAAACCAAAAGCTCAGGCGTCATGTAACCGCCGGCTGCAATTATACCTTCCATGGTTTCACCACGGGGATGAGAAAATATAACTTTCAGTTGTCTTTCAATTTCCGGTGCAGACATCGCAAATTCCACACACTTTATCGACGTGATGATTAAAATATCTGTATACCTGAATCAGACGGCACTCTTTATCATTTTTCACAAATTGCATAAGCGCTAATAATTTTTTTTGATGTTCTTTTTTTAAAACGTTTTGGTCTTCAAGTTTAAAATCTTCCTGGGTTGGATCACGCAGGATCTTGTATCCGAACGGCGTTTGATCTTCTTCCTCAAGACAGCCCCACCTTGTCAAAATAGAAACGGCCGCATTGACTCTGAAGTCTTTACGGTTTTTAAACACCATTTGCTCTCTCAGATATTCGAACCCTTGCACTGAAACAATGTCATACCGGGTTTTTATCAGGTCATAAACTTTTTCAATAAAAGCTGATTCCGGATAAGCCCAAGTTAAAAACTGCATTTGAATACTGAGATCTTCCTGATCATATAGAAAATAGCCGAAGGCCGTCTGCCCGTCGCGGCCGGCCCTTCCCACTTCCTGAAAATAAGCTTCGATGCTGGATGGAATCTCATAGTGCGATACAAAGCGGATGTCCGGCTTGTCTATACCCAGGCCAAATGCGGGCGTGGCCAATATCAACGGACACTTTCCTTTTAAAAAATCATTTTGATTCCGTTTGCGCTGATCAGGTTTCAAATCACCGTGATATCTTACATGGTCAATTTTTTTGGATTGCAAAAACCGGCTGAAGTTTTCAAGGGTTTGAATAAGCGAAAAATAAATAATTCCCGACTGAGATTTCTTGTCTTCGAGAATTTCCAAAAGCTTTTCGTTTTTGTCTTCATCGCCATAAATATCAAAAAAATTAAGAGCCAAGTTAGGCCTTTCAAGACCGCCAAGTATCAAATCATTTTTAAGATCCAGTTTAAATTGCTTGGCAATATCCCCTTGGACATCCGGCGTGGCTGTGGCCGTAAGTGCCAGAAGTGTCGGGTTACCCAACCGCTCCCGGTAATTTTGCAATTTAAAATAATCCGGTCTGAAATCATGCCCCCAAAGCGAAATACAATGAGCCTCATCAACTACGAAAAGTTTTATTTTGCGCTTCTCCAAACAGTTCCAAAACTCTGGTTTTTGAAATCTTTCAGGAGCCACAAATATAAGTTTATACTGCCCGACTGCAATTTGTTGCATGCGCTGCAGTTTTTGCTCCCCGCTAAGGGATGAATTTATGAAGGTGGCATCGATTCCGTATTCACGTGCACGGTTAGTTTGATCCTGCATCAAGGCGATCAACGGCGACACTACAAGTATCAATTCCTTATCGGCAGCGAGAGAGGCAGCAAACTGATAAGTTAAAGACTTTCCTGCTCCGGTTGGCATCAGCGCCAGCAGCGACTTCCCTGCCAAAACCAGCTCGATGATTTCCTTTTGAGGAAACCTAAAATTATCGAATTTGAACTTTTCTGAGAGCCAAGTATTTAAATTCACTCCCCTATCTTGTCAGGAGAGTTATAAGACGTCCAGAGCCCCTCTTGATGCTGGATATCTGGGCAAAACCAACCGGGATTTAGGTTGGAATTCTCAATGAAAGTTTGATCTGGGCCCCGTTTGGTGTTACAACTTTTTTTTTGTTAAATTTATTAAACCCAAGGTATTGAAAGAAAAGGGATAACTATGGCTAAAAAATGGGAAATTACGAAAGTCCGTAATATCGGTATTTCGGCACACATCGACTCCGGAAAGACGACTCTTTCTGAGCGTATTCTTTTTTACGGTGGACGTATTCATGAAATCCACGAAGTAAAAGGTAAAGACGGTGTCGGCGCGACAATGGACTCTATGGATCTTGAAAGAGAAAAAGGGATCACCATCCAGTCGGCAGCGACGCAGGTACAATGGAAAGACCATACAATTAACTTAATCGATACACCGGGGCACGTGGACTTCACAGTTGAAGTGGAACGTTCACTTCGCGTTCTTGACGGCGCTATCCTGGTTCTTTGCGGCGTTTCCGGCGTTCAGTCGCAGTCCATCACGGTTGACCGTCAGATGAAACGTTACAACGTACCTCGCTTAGCATTCGTAAATAAATTAGATCGTCAGGGCGCAAACCCTTTCCGCGTTAAAGACGCTTTAGTTGAAAAATTACGTTTGAATGCATTCATGGCTAATATTCCAATCGGTTTGGAAGAAAAGCATGTCGGAATCGTTGATTTGATCACGATGAAGGCTTACCGCAATGAAGGTGAAGACGGCGAAAACATCGTTGAAATCCCGGTGCCGGCAGAGATGGTTGATCAAGCTAAAGAATATCAACAAATCTTGATCGGTAAACTGGCTGACGTTGACGACGCTATTGCAGAAAAATTCTTAATGGAAGAAATGCCAACCGTTGAAGAAATGCGCGCAGCTATGCGTAAAGGCGTTATTGCTTTGAAGCTGGTTCCGGTTTTCTGCGGATCTGCTTTCAAAAACAAAAACGTTCAGCATTTGTTAGATGCTGTTAATTTTTACTTACCGAACCCAACTGAAAAAATTGAGTACGCATTAGACTTAACTAAAGGCGAAGAAAAATTTCCTTTAGAGACTTCTAATGACAAGCCACTTGTTATGTTGGCTTTCAAATTACAAGAGACTCAGTTCGGTCAGTTAACGTATATGCGCGTTTACCAAGGAACTGTAAAAAAAGGCGATTTCGTTATCAATCAGTCGAACAAGAAATCTTTAAAAGTTCCTCGTCTGGTGCGTATGCACTCTGACAAAATGGAAGATATCGAAGTTTCTTATGCAGGTGACATCGTTGCGATCTTCGGCGTTGACTGTGCTTCGGGTGACACTTTCTGTGATGACAAAATTGAAGCGTCTATGCAATCAATGCATATCGCGGATTCGGTTATCTCTTTGGCGATTGCTCCGAAATCTAAAGAAGGAACGAACAACTTTACAAAAGCTTTACAAAAGTTCCGTAAAGAAGATCCTAC
>JANWIU010000094.1 GCA_025449725.1 Pseudobdellovibrio sp. | reverse complement strand
GAAGTCAAAAAAAATCATTGGCAGCCTTGAAGGCGATCTGGTTGTAAAATTCTTCTATAAAAACGGTGCTGAACGGGTTGAAGAAAACAAAAAGCTCTTCCGCCAGTTGGTGAAGCAATACGAAGATATCTCAAATAAGGTAAAATTTGAATTTGTTGAAATTAATGAACGGCCGCGCCTGGCATTGGACTACGGTGCTAATAAAGGTTCAGGCGAAGCATTTATTGATTACCGGGGCTCTAAAAACCGTATCGAAAACTATTCAGAGCAGGATTTTACAAATGCCATTATCAAAGTAACGAGAAAGCATAAAAAAACAATTTACTTTCTTGAAGGTCACGGAGAAAGAAGTTTAGACGACGAAAAAAGCGAAACCAGTCTTTTCGGATTTAAACAATTACTTGAAAAAAATTCTTACACCGTAAAAACAATCAATCTGACCAGTTCGCTTTCGATTCCACAAGATGCAACAGCCGTAGTGATAGCCGGACCGACTCAACAGCTTCAGATTTCTGAAATCATATCTCTGGAAGATTATCTGAACAGCGGCAGAAGCCTTTTGCTGTTGATGGATGAAAAGGACACTTACGGTCTTAACCCTCTTTTGAAGAAGATGGGGCTCGAACTAAATCCTAATTATGTATACAACGTATTCGATTCGCCGATGGGGGCTGTGGTCAATGCTCAGGCCGCAACTGTGGCCGTAGAATACTCTCCAAATGACGAGATTACTAAAGTATTTACGAACAATCAGATGACGGTATTTCGAAACCCCCATTCAATTGACGTGCTTAATACATCAAACAGAATTAAAACGGAAGTGCTGGTTAGAACACCAAAAAATTCCGTTGAGTTAAAAGAGCTGGACAGTAAAGACTATGTTGGAGAGCCGCATGCATTTAACATCGCGGTCAGCTCACGAGGGAAGTTAACAGCCAACTCAGCTGAATATTCTGCTGTTGTGATCGCGGATGCAGACTTCGTAAGTAATATTTTGCTTTATCAGAACGTGAACCGTGATCTGGCGTTAAACGCCATTTCTTCTCTCACAAAAGAAACTGATCTCATCTCTATTTCTGCGAAAGAGCCTCTGGCAACTAAAATGCTGGTGTCGCCGCCAGAGTTTTCACAGTTCTTTAATTTCTCGTTGATCGGTCTGTTTATACCATTGCCATTTGTACTTATGATTTTAAGTATTGTTCTATGGTATCGCCGGAGACACGCTTGAAGACCTCTTACAAGACCATTATTTTTGCTTTAGTTACAGTTGCTTTAACAGCTTACGTGTATTTATTTGAATACAAAAGTTCACAAGACATTGATGCTTCAAATGTAAAACAGATTCTTAAGTTTCCTGCCGACCAGATTAATTTTATACAAGTTGTAAAAAACGATGCCAAAATTTCTCTTCTAAAAGACCAGACGGGGTGGAAGCTGAATGAACCCATTCTGGAAGACGCAGACAATGAAGCCGTTAATGACCTGTTGGCAACTTTAGCAGCTGAAAAACAGGTGGCTATTGTTAAGCTAACAGATTCAAAATTCACCGAGAATGATCTAAGTGAATTCGGTCTGGATAAGCCCCTGGCTGTTTTCAATTTCAGAAACAACGCCGATGTAATGGAGCAGGTAGCGGTCGGCAGCCTGAAGAACTTCGAAGGGCAAAGTTACCTGCAGATTGATTCCGGAAGCAAAATCATTTTAGGAAATTCTGTTTGGTTTGCAAAAGCAGAGAGTCAGTTGATTGATTACCGGGATAAACGTTTGTTTCGCGAAAATATTGCCGGTATTGACCGAATCAAGCTGTCAACTTTGAATGAATCTTTTGAATTGAAAAAGGCCGATGGTAAATGGGTTAGCAGTCAGCACAATTATATGCTTGATCAGAATCAAATCCGAGACATTCTTAAGAAAATCTCAGATTCGAGAATTGAAACTTACGTATTTGAAGGTGAGCCTTCTCAAACTCTTCTTAAAGAAAAAGAACTGGATAGCGCGGTTGTTTCAATAGAGCTTTTTACGGATTCATCTTCTTGGCTTGCAAAAATGAACGTAAGGAAGAAGGACAACTCGCTCTATTTATTGTCTGACCGCCCAACTTATTTAGCGAAGGTTAACCCTCTGATCTGGGAGACGATCAGTGTTTTGAATTTGGATAAACTCAGGGACAGGATCACCGCGTTTCAGTTTAGCGCTGAAGAAGTGAAGAAAATCTATTTCAAAAGTAACGACCGCGAAACTAACTTAATTTTGAACAGCGGTAGTTGGTTAATGGGGTCTTCTAATTCGCCGTACCTCGAAGTCGACAAATCAGAAATTGTTAAGGCAATAAAAAGAATACACGACCTTAAAATTTCTGAATTTATTGATAGCGATGTTAAAGACAAATTTGTTGGTCAAAACATGTTAATAATTAAATCTGACACTGAAAAACTGTTACTGCAGTTAAATTGGGGACCTTCTTTTAAGATGGTAAAAAATGGAGAAGAAAAGGAATATTTCTATGCCAGAACTCAATTGTCAGATAGAATTTTTGCTTTAGAAAAAGCGTCGATAGACAATTTAAATTTACAAGCGGAAAAGATCGTAAAGAAAACTGATAAAGTCGAAAACGTTAGTCCGCCGGAACCGGCCGCAACGGAGAAGTAATTGGATACAATATTTTTTAAATCACCTACACGTGTAGATTTGGCCGGCGGTACATTAGACATGTGGCCTTTACATAACTTTGTTCAGGATGCTTGCACCATTAACGTGGCTATTGATATTTGGACCAGTTGTGAAATAAAGCGAAATTCAAGTACTGAAATTAAAATTGAATCTTTAGACTTCAAAAAATCTTGGACTTTTTCGAATTGGAATTCTTTTGCAGCTTCAACTGACGATTCATTAATTTTTTACAAGTCTGTATTCAGGCCATTTAATTCTGCATTCGGGCAATTGAAACACGGTTTTCACTTAACCACCAGCTCGCAAAGCCCTATTGGCGGTGGTCTTGGGGGCAGCAGCAGTCTCGTGATATCAACCCTCAAAGCCCTGCATGTATTGCTGGGACTGGATTTGCCGGATCCTGTAAAATTAGTTCATTTGGCGCATAATATTGAATCTGAAATGTTAAGAACGCCGACAGGGACACAGGATTATTTCCCTGCAGTTTGCGGGGGACTGAACATCATAGATTATACTGCTCGAAATATGACTTTGAAGGTTCAGAGTCTTCAAGACACTCCAATTGCGGAGTATTTTTTGCTGGTTTATACCGGGCACTCCCACCACAGTGGATTAAATAATTTTGAAGTCTTAAAAAGTGCGGTAACCGGTGACAAAAAAGTATTAGAAGCTCTTTGGAAGATCAAAATGATAGCTGAAGAAATGAAGTCTTGTATTAATACAAAGACTTTTACTAAGCTTCCTGAATTGTTTCGAAAGGAATATGAAGCCCGCATTCAGCTGACCCCGGCCTTTAGCAGTCCCGAAATTGAAAAGTTAAATAAAATTTGCATTGAAGCGGGTGCTTATGCCGTTAAGATTTGCGGTGCCGGTGGCGGCGGTTGCGTTTTAGTTTGGGTTTCTCCTATTCATCGCGAAAAAGTAATTCAAGTATGTGAATCTGAAAAATTTGTTTGTTTGAACGCAAAACCGGTTAATTCATTTGGGTTGTATGAGTAAAAAGAGAAGTGCTGACAAAAAAATGAACCGAACTTCTGGTCTAACTGCAGACAGTAAAGTGTTACGTTTTGTCGGTGTTTCATTGGGTGGCGGTAAGTCCGATAAAGCCTGCGTGGCCGTTCTTGAGTATTACCCGGAAAACCAGAAGCTTTTCTTATCTCGCCTTTTTGAAAAAATTAAGTCAGACGAAAAAATTTCAGGCGATTTGAAAATTCATGAAATTATCGAACAGAACGCTCCGGGTTTAAAGTACGTGGCTTTCGATACTCCGTGGAAGATGCCCAATTGCCTTACCTGTAAAAAGAAGTGTCCTGGCTTTGAAAGTTGCGAAGAATCTCACGTGCAATGGATGTGGAAGCACCAGGATGAAAAACTGAAAAAGAAAAGGCCTAAAAAACTTTTTACTCCTTACACGCAAAGGTGTATCGAGTTTTATCTGCAGACCGAGATGGACGAAACCTTTCATTTGCATCACGCTATGGGGTCCAACAGTGCGCCATTATTGGCACGGGCCTCGTTTATTCAGCGGCGACTGAATGCCGAATGCGTAGAGGTCTTTCCGAAGCTCACGTTATGGCGCCTCGGGAATGTGTTGAACGTTATGAAATCTCATTTACGAACCCATAAAGCCGCATTCGGTGGAGACGAGTCTCGCGCTCAGTTTTTACAAAGCCTCAACGAGCATAACATTGCCTTTTTATACAATCAGGACATGAAGCAAATGGTTGAAAACAGCCATGCCTTCGAGGCTTTTCTGTGCGGCTTCACGGCTTATCTTAAACATCGCGGCCTAACTGAAAAACGGCCTAAGAACTTTCCTGCCAATGAAGACTGGATTGAGTTTCCTGCAGGCGATATTAAATTGAAGGATATGGCTTAGCTATTCTGAAACTCGCGAACTTGCGGTAATGGCTTAAAAAAGCTTCGCAGCTCCGGCATTTGCATCGGAATTTTTTCAAAAGATTGAATCCACGTTTCTGGCGTCTCCATACACAAGAAGATGTTCCACTTCGGATTCAGGGATTTCATTTTTTGAATCATGAACTGAAACATTTCCGCTCTTAAAGCGGCATCATAACGTAGTTTATCACCTTCGCCTTTGAACATTTCGGCTGACGTAACATAAGAGTTCATGCCAAATCGTTCGCGCATCATGTGTCGCTGCTCAGGTTGAAATCGTAAAGTTCCAAGCGAGATAATATGAACATCTTCGGCGCGGAATTTTTTATTCAGCTCTTCCGCCAGGGAAGTATAATTTTCTTTCCACTCCGGATGCCAGATCATCGGATCAATGTGAAAGGCTATCTTAAAACCCTTTTGCAAACACTTCTCGGCAGCCGCTAAGCGCTCGTGCAGCCGGGCTGTGCCGTGCTCTTCGCTTTCTATCACGGCAGGTGGATTAATGGACCAACTGACAGTGGTATTTCCTTTTGTCGTCACATCCAAAAACTGATCTACCTTTGCGGACTTTGTTTTGAATTCCAGCATCCAATTTGGGTACTGATTAAAGAATTCAATCAGTTTACGCGAATACAAAGTGATTTCGTCCAAAGAAAGAGAATCGATAACCTCACCTGTGCCGACTCGAAATGGCTGCGATGGAAAGCTTTCAGCCATTTCTTTTAGTTCAGCCAGTGCCTGATCAATGTTCGTAAATATTTTGGTGACGTGCGAATTTAGGTAACTTTGTAAATAGCAGTAGCTGCAGTTCATGTTGCACTGACTGCCGAGGTTCAAAACGTGGTAGTTGCAGCAAGTAAGTGCTTTTTTCTGTGTGGCCCCGGGGCAGCGCTTGAAGAATTGCCCCTTAAATGTGGTCAGCCATAAAGTTCTCTTCGATCGGTTAAACTCTTCGGCCGACATAGGGCCTTTGCGGTTAAGCAAGTCGTTATCTGAAGTAGCGACAGAAATGATCTCTGCAGGATAAAGGCTTCTCACCCGGGCTGCAACGTCTGATCCTTCGGAAGCTTCATCGATATAGATGCGTTCAAAAGAGGGCAGGCTCATTTAAGTTCCTGTTCAACGCGCTCCAGGGCAGCAACGATTTTTGTAACGTCAGGCGCACCACTGATAAAA
Organism: Pseudobdellovibrio sp.; assembly: GCA_025449725.1. Classification (GTDB taxonomy): domain Bacteria; phylum Bdellovibrionota; class Bdellovibrionia; order Bdellovibrionales; family Bdellovibrionaceae; genus Pseudobdellovibrio. The sequence goes on along the minus strand of JANWIU010000094.1, from coordinate 3,435 downwards.
ACTTTTAATTCCACGCCAGAGCGGTCTCCTCTGCGTTCGAACTTAACTTTGGCGCCCGCAGGCCAAGGAAGGGATGCGAACTTTTTCTTCTGTTCTTCGTCCCTTAATGCCGTTTGTGGGTAACGGAGCCTCTTTAACGACTGCTGCCAAGCCGAAAATTCAGTGCTGTTTTCAAAAAGTTCTTCGGTGTGGCCCATCAATATCAGATCTGTAGCTGACTCTAAGAAACTGATTCCGTCGCTAAAGGAAGGTTTAAGACTGGCCATTTGTTCAGAAATTTTTGAAAACAGTTCTTGATGCAGAATTTCCTTTAAGGAACCTGTAAAAATCAGGTCCTGATCTTTAACTTTTTTCTGCTCTTTCCAGGTCTTAAAATTCATGGCCAAATTAGTAATCTATTTTCAATTCCTTTGCAAACAGGTAATATAAATCAGACATGAGTCACTGGAAGCAAAGATCTACAACCAATTTAGACGTCGTCTACTTCGATTATCAAAAGACAGCGCAGTACGGGCAGGCAGATATCGCCTACGTGTGGGATCTTGATAAAACGTACTTAGATACCACAATCGACAGCCTGAGCGGCCTGTTTTACACCGTATTTGAAAAGGCGTTCACTAAAAAAAATGTTCCCGGCACACCGGACCTGATCCGCAGCTTATCCCGTTACAGAAAAAAACATTTTAATGAAGATGATCTTCCGTTGTTTTTTGTATCAGCTTCGCCGCCGCAAATGGAATCAAAGGTTTACGAAAAATTTGTGCTGGATGAAATTCAACCCATCGGCATGTTTTATAAAGACAACCTTCGCAACCTGGCTCCGAAAAAATTATTATTTTTGCGTAAGCAGATCGGCTACAAGGTTCAGTCACTTTTGCAGTTGAGAACAAAACTTTCTAAAAATGTAAAAATGATCTGCTTCGGAGATGACTCTGAATCCGATGCGACCATCTATAACTTATTTTCTGACATCTGCGCCCGCCGCCACACCGAAACTCAGCTGACTACTTTGCTTGATGACCTCAGTGTAAACTACGCACAAATTGACGAAATTCTTCGGTTGCAGAGCGAAATCAATATTCAGGACCCGGTTGAAAAAATATATATCAATCTCGCAACTGATACTGATCCTGAATATTATTTAAAGTATGGCCGCCGAACATTAGCTACATACAACTCGTTTCAAGTGGCGCTTGACCTGGTTCAAGATCAGCGCCTTTCGCTTGAAGAGCTCGGTTTTATTGCTGATGGACTTATTGAAAAGTTCGGTTTTACCGGCGACCTTCTCGTCCAAACCTTTGAAGAGTTGATTCGTCGGCGAATTTTGGGCCTATCAAGTTACGAAATGATAAAGAATTATTTTATCGAGAAAAAAATTATTCCTCTTTCGTGGAATTCTAAAATTGAACCACTTCGGGAAAAGACGGTTGATAACGGCCACGTGTACGAACTCGACGGTATTTTCGAACCATGGATTCCACGCCAGATTGATTACTTAAAAGATTACCGCTAAAAATTTAATTATTTATTCGAACTTCAGAGGGAAGACAGTGGCAATCGGGTCACCGGTGAAGCTCCTGAACCGCGTTCGTGCGACTACTTCACAAAGACAATTTTTAAAGTGCGGGTCGTTGATATCGGACTTTGAAACTTCAACTTTTGAAGGCAAACCCTGGCGCTCAATTGTGAATGAAATTAAAACCTGCCCAGTGGCCTGAGGAGTTTTCTGAATCAGCTGACCGAAGCATTTGAAGAAGTCATTTTTCTTTGAATTCAAAATCACTTCAATTTCTGCTTGAGAAATTTGTTCTAAACCTTTTTGTAATGGCAAGGGCTCCATCAGTTTCGAAGAATTTTTACGGTCCAAAACGACAAAATCGCTGGCGCTATAGAGTTGTCCGTCGTTGCGAATCCAAAAGCCAGGGGAGCGGCCGAATTTTTCTACGAAAATCTCTCCGCTTTTGATAACCACCAAGGGGCTGCCGTTATCCAACTGATCTACAACAACTTCAGATTTTTCTGAAATGCGGAACTGTCCGCCACCGTTGAACTCGATAACGGCTTCTGAGCCGGCTTCGGTTCTTAAAACATCTAAGGCTTCAATTTTATAATTAGAATTAATGGAAATCTCAGCCGACATTTCATTGTTCTGAAGTTTGATAACCCCTGTGCGCTCAATGAGACGGGCAAAAGTTTTATCCCCTAGATTTTTTAAAAAACGGCTTTGCGGAGCCCAGATCGAAAGTACAATTAAAATAATTCCGGCCGTGATAACAGCCGGTACAAACCAATTATTTCTTTTCATCTTGCGCAGAAGGCGCAGCTTTTGCTGGCGGCGTAGCTGCAGGAGCCTGAACCGGAGCAGTAGTTGCAGGAGCTGCTTCTGTTTTAGGAGCGTCAACCGGAACTGTCGCAGCGGCAGCAGGCGGATTTCCTGCCGGCATACTATCAACAACTGATTTTTCTGAACGGGCAGATAAAATAGAAAGTGTGATGCAAGTCGCACCTAAAAGGAAAGCGATGATTTTTGTCATCGTTTGAGCCAGCGAAGTCGCTCCGGTTGCACCCAAAACTGAATTTGATGAAGACTGAGAAGTAAACACTCCGCCGCCTTTAGAATCCTGAATCAGAACCAAACCAATTAAACCCAAGCATGCAATCAGATGAATCACTGTTAAAAAAGAAACCATATCTCATCTCCATAAAAGCGGTGCCTTAAGCACCAGACACTCAATTTCTAAAACGCTTAAGCTATAACTGGATTGTGCGCTCGTCTAGTTTAAATCCACATACCAGGCCCTTAACGCACTGTTTAATCGTGACAAAAACCAGGCGCTACGAGATACCTAAGGGCTATGTTTTTTTTGGCATTTGAAGGCTTAGATGGCTCCGGTAAATCCTCTCTGATGGCCCAGCTTCAAAATTATTTGGAATCTAAAAATCGCAAGTACATTAAGACTCGTGAACCCGGCGGTACAGTTGTCGGTGACCAGCTTCGAAATATTATTCTTACCAAAAGCGAAGAGGCGCCGACTCCACGAACAGAGCTTTTGCTTTATGAAGCCAGCCGTTCGCAACATGTAGATCTGGTCATTCGCCCGGCACTTGAACGAAAAGAGTGGGTACTTTGTGACAGATTCAGTGCCAGCTCTGTGGCGTTTCAGGCCGGTGGCCGCCAAATTTCTTTGGAACAAGTTGGTTGGTTAAATAATTTTGCGACGGCCGGATTAAAGCCGCATCTGAATATTTTACTGGATTTGACTGTAGAAGAGTCACAGAAGCGCCGTCAAAAAAGAGGCGATGTTGAAGACAGAATTGAATCTGAAGAGGCCGCTTTTCACCAAAGAGTAAGAGAAGGTTTTTTGCAACAGGCCAGAACCGCACCGAACGAGTGGCTTGTTCTTAATGCCAGTGAATCGCCAGAAGTTTTATTTC
>JANWIU010000093.1 GCA_025449725.1 Pseudobdellovibrio sp. | reverse complement strand
TCAGAATTGTGGCTTTTAGGCAAATACCCGGGGTTTACTGAGGGCATAGCAATTGAATGATGGTCGGCATTGGGAGAACGTATGCTGAAGCTGAGTGGAAAGTTGATATTGTTTATTGTTCTGGTGTTGGGTGGGATTAAGTCTTTTGCTCAACTTGAAGATGTACCCATGTTCCACGCCGATGTGCTGACAAGCCCGGGTGATCCGCCTCCATTCATGATTTACAAGCACGATTCAGGGTACATGCACCGTAATTTGATCTCTGGTTTGCGGGATATGCTGGTGGTTAACCCGAACGTATCGACTCTGTTTCACAATTACCGAAACCTTCAGATACAACGAGATGTTGCCCTTCCATCAATTTTTCAGCCTTTAGTAAACTTCAGTTACCGCTTCATGAAAGCTCATTCAAAAAAAGATTCAGAAACTCAAAACGGAGTATTGCATAACCATTTATCGTTACAGTTTGTGAAGGCCTCTTTTTGTTTCGGTAATGACCCATTTATGGTTTTAGGAAAAATTAAAAGAGAGTCCGCTTTTAACCGCACATTGATTAGCTCTGGTTCAGCTGTTGGTTTTACACAGATGACAGGGCCTGGAATTAAAGAAGTACAACATCAGATGAGCGGAAATGCAGATTTAGCAATGCCGGGAGTAAAAGAATATTTCAGAAGAGCAATCAGCTGCTTTACCGGTAATCCTCTTTACCACAACTTCTCCGGAAAAACCGATGACTTGAAAAAAGCGATTCGTGCAGACTGGAAGCTGGATATTATTTACGGTCAAATTTTACTTAAAGTTTATACGGCTTACACAATCGCAGCGACAAACAAAACGCGTTCTCAGGAAGATCTCACAGCGGCTTACGCAGGTTCGTTCGTTATGTACAATGGTGACGTAACAGAAGTTGACGGCCGCTGCACCGGAGCAAGAGTTCCTATGAAAGTAGAATATTCCTGCGACATCATGAAAAACTTTGATCAACTTAGTAATCAGTGGCAGTTCCAGGTTAGAAACAACCGCGTGAATATGACTTAGGTCCTGATCTACATTGCCAGAATAAATTTAAACAGCTCTGGACTTGCATAAAAGTACTTTTAATTCAAAAGTACTTTTATGGGGGTTTAATGAGCCAGCAATCAAACGCATCTATCGGTGCAACTGAAGCGTTAAGTACAATCTCAGAAATTAAGTCATTCTTAAAAAGCACAACCGAAATTGCAATTGAACCATATCAGTTTGTCGTTTTGGGGTTGTTCTTTTATATTTATCCCGTTTTTGAGTCGGTAACATCCGTTATCAGAGGATCTTATCACGCGTATTTAGCTGTAAATGATTTTAGCAAGTATCAACGAATGCTTTCATGGACAAGTCTCGGAGATTTTTCAGATGCTGAATACTATTTGGCTTCCTATGCGCGCGAGTTGTTGTATGCGGTTGTACTTTTTTATTTTATGCATTGGATGGCCCGCAAAATTTTCACCCGGCAGCCAGCAGCTCAAAACCCACTAGCGAAAAAACTGCGCGAAGCTATCAATGGCATTGTGCTCGGGGGCTTTTTGGCCGGTTATGCAATTGCCTACAAAGGAACAGCCGATCACGTATTACCGATGTTAGTCATCGGCAGCGGGATTTGTTTTTTCATCATTGGTCACTTTACAAGACCGATCGTCCGTTATCTGGGCGTCACCCTTGGTGTGTTTGGATTGGTGACTTTATTGTCTTTCGGGAGTCACAACCCCTATCTTTATAATATTATCTTCTTCTTCACCAGTAGCGCGATGTTGGGTACCGGTTTGTTAATGATGATTGAAAATAAATTATCCGGCCGGAAAGTTAAATGATTGAAGCTTTGAACGAAAACATTCACCAGCCAACACGCACACGCATCATTATATTTTTGCTTGTGCACGGCGAGACCGATTTTAATTCTTTAAAATCTTCTTTGGCTTTATCTGACGGTCAAATTGCCAATCAGATTAAGCAGCTTGAAACTGTTGGCTATGTCGAAGTTAAAAAAGAATTCAATAATCGTAAGCCGCGCACAACTTATCGACTGACAGAAGCCGGTAAACAAAATTTTTCAGACTATATCACTTACTTCGAATCAATTATTAAGGAAGTCGCAACTAAATTATGAGCCAAAATATCAACCACCAAGATGCAAAATTATTCCCGCTAAATTACCATGACTCCCGCAAACGTTTTTTAGAGCTGGCCGGAATGATTCCCGGCGGGCAATTAGAACACTGGCAAATTCCCGGTAAAAAAGATAACGATCTCTTTACGGATTCGATTTATTGGCCGCCGCTGGAAAAATCTGAGAATCTGTTGGTCGTGACTTCAGGCATTCACGGCTCTGAAACTTACGCCGGTTCGGCCATATTGCAGATGTTTTTACGTGAGATTATGCCTGCGCTTGACCGCCGTAACACAGGGATTTGGCTGGTTCATGCAATGAATCCGTTTGGTTTTAAATATCACCGTAGGGTCACTGAAAATGGCGTAAACCTTAATCGCAATTTCTCGGTGTCTGGAGAGCTCTATAAGACCCGCAACCTGGAATCCGAGCGTATGCACAGCATGCTGTTCAAACGTGCGCCTGTGGCGTCTTTAAAGAGCCCCATGATGGATTCTTTGCAGGTTAAAGATGGTGTGGCTTATTTTGGAGACGTGACAATGGATCAGTTTACTAAAGCCACTGCTCCTGGTCAGTTTGTTAACCCGCAAGATCTGGAATACGGCGGCAAGCAGCTAGAGCCACAATCAGCAAAGTTGGTTGAAAAATTAAAGAATCTACTGCCGAAATTCAAAGACATCGTTGCGCTGGATCTGCACACCGGATTGGGCGATCAAAACCGTTTACATCTTTTAACTTCAGGTTCAGGAAAAGATCTTAACCCGGAGCTCTTTGCAAAACTTTTCGATACGAATGCAGATAAAGAGTTTTATGAACATACGCCGGCATCAGCTGAGGGATTTTATGAAGTCCATGGAGCTTTGAATTCCGCTTTTGCAGATTTAGCCAGTGCACAGAACAGAGTCTGTGCCATTACAATGGAATTCGGAACTCTGGGCCACAGTCTCGAGGCCCAGTTAAAAGGATTAAATAATTTCGTGGCCGAACATCAAGGATTCTACAATGGCTATGCGAATGCAGAATTAAAATCTGCTATTGAAAAAGAATGTTTTGAAAGATCTTATCCGCAAAGCGACGAATGGCGTGCGGCTGTGGTTTCCGCCTCCAGAGGGCTTTTCAAAGCTGTCTGTCGGCGGGCCTCAATACTTAAAGACTAAGAACCGGTGCCTTGTAGGGCCTGAGCAGTGGTATTGATCCAGTTCAGGTAACCTTTGACATCAGTAAATACTCCGACCTGGTCACAATTTCCGATACGGTTAGTACCGCGACTTACAACTCCTACCAATACCAGCTTTCCAGCAGCATTCTTTTTGTATGCAGGGCCACCGGAATCGCCGTGACAGGCATTTTTCTTAAGTGTTTCATCGACGGCAAGCTCTTTGCCGTCAGGAGTAACTTTTGAAATCGGGACGTCTCTAACTACTCGTAACACGCCTGAGCCGTTATTGCCGGTACTTAAAGGTACAATTTTTTCTTCTCCTGTTTGCGGATCCACATCCACTCGATTTTGCAAGGGAGCGTTTACTCCGAACCCGGCCAATGTGATTTTGTCTCCCGCTTTAAGTGAAGCGGAAGCAGCCGTCGGAATAGGTGCCGGTTTAAAATCTGCAGGGACTGCTTTTTTTAATTTCAATAAAGCGAGGTCACCATGAGGATGGCCATCAACGAAATTTTTATCGTCTACACGAATAGGGTTGTAGCCATTGTTAATTTTAATTTCTTCAGCAAAGATGACGTCTTCCTGTTTGGTTTGGCTTATATCATTGTTAAGTGCAACCGCAACCGCGGCCACAAAAGGGCTTACAAAGCAGTGGGCAGCCGATAGCACGACTGTCGGTGAGATCAGTGTGCCGGTGCAAAGCGATTGTGAAGTCAGAAGAGTTCCGGCTGCTGACATTCTTTCGGATATAACAACCAATAAAACAACGCCGTTTTCTTTTTGAAATGCAATTCCGGCTTCTGATCCGCCAATTATATTTCCTGCAAGAACATTTGCTTTTTCGTTATTCTGCGGAGGTGAACAAGCTGCTATAACCGATGCAGCCAAAACGAGAATGAGAGTTTTAGTTTTTTTGAATGCCATGGGTAAGCTCCTGTTTAGAGGGGCCACTATAGGACAACAACTTAAAATTAACTCATTGAATGTCCTGATGAAGGTCATTAGAGAAAGTTATTATTAAAAAACAAAGCGGCTGCTTCGTAAAAATGATTTGAGAGTTATAGGCATCAGCAAAACAAGAGAGTTCTGTAATAATTATCTGTGCAGAGTTTGGTCGAAGATATATTCGTTACAGCGGCTAAGGTTTCAAGTTAACGGCGCACGTGTATTTTCCGTTGAACTGTTGATCAGATATGGAAACTTGCTGAGCCGAAATTTCTGCACTGAGGGTTGCGGTAGATGCGTTCGATAATTCAGGTGGTCTGTCGGCAGCACCCAGAGTTCGGCATTTTTCTTCCGCTGCGCGCCTGACGGCATCTCTAATAGAATCCTGAAATGTTGCAGATTGGCCTTCTCTGAATTTGTATTTGATAGATACCGATTTTAAAAATTGCGGGCTCTGATCTGTGCCCAATGAAATCCACTGACCATTGCTATTAGATACTTCGAATTCGATATTCTGAACACTAACCACTTCAGGAGAGGACGTACCGGCCAATTCCGCGTTAGCCAGATTAGGCCCGCAGATAATGGATACCAACACTAGCTGAATTCGAAACAGGGTCATCAGGCCGCCTTTCACGAATTATTTTTTACTTAGAGCAGATCAAAGGATTTGAACCTTCATATAAGCTCAATGCACTTTTTAATCCTTCAAGCGACTCTTCTCTTTCTTGTGGGCTTAAGTCGGCCGATTCAATGATAGCTTTCAAATCGCAACCCAGTGGAAGTGGGTCATCCATCACCCAATAAGTTACTCCCCTAAGATTCGAGTCGATCGAGTTTGCAGTAAAAACAATTTGTTTTTGTCCTGTGCTATCAGTGAAATAATGTGTGTGATAAGGAGCATCCATCATTATTGCGCAAATTCCACCTTCAATACAGTCAGGAACAAATCGTTCTTCGAACACGATTGCTTTTACTTTTTCCTGTAAGCTTTTAAGTTGTTCCTTCGTTAAAGAAATTTCAAAGTCCGTTCTGACCGGCGGTGGTGCAACTGCTGCCGCTATTCCGGAATTATCATAAATGTAATTATGAATTGTAACAATTCCCGAAGCCAGGTCGGCAGAAATTTTTGC
>JANWIU010000092.1 GCA_025449725.1 Pseudobdellovibrio sp. | reverse complement strand
TTCGATCATGACCATGTAAGCTAAGTCTGTAGGTAAGCCGGCTTTTTTAAGTTCACTTTGTAAAAGTGGCATGTACTTGTTGGATTTTTCCAGCCAGTTACGAAAAAAGGTTTTTCCGCGGGTTTGAAAGTATGCGATCCACGCCGCTACTTTTTTATTGTAAGTGACTGGCATATCAAAAATAAAGTGATCCGTACGACGCGTTTGTTTTTTTTCTAAAAGACTGAGCTTCTGTCTCAAGGTCATCGCATGAACCTGCTGCTCAGCCGCTTTGGTAGCGGCTTTCGGGGCTAATGGCTTTGGTGCTGCCAAAGAATCTGTTTGCGAAGCCGGTTGTGAAACAATTTTTGTTTGCGATAGTTCGGGAGTGGTAGCCTCCACCGGCGAGGCGGCCTCGTAGGACGGCTTTAACTGACCCGAATAGGCGCCAGAATTTGCATGAAAGAAAATGCAAAAAAGAAATGTAATAGCGGGAACCGTTCTAAAAGAATTCATGTAGTCATATCAGTATGACAAACTATTGCGGCAATGGTCGATACACATTTTTGACAGTCGAGTACGAAATGAATGACAAATTCCTGACAGGCCTTAGACAGAAGTCCAGGAGCTTTTTCCCTATATCGGAAGTCAGATGTAATTCATTGAGTCCTGATTTTTACATTTGTTCCTTAGTCGCGTCGAGGTCCTGATGGCACTTGGGTTGCTTATTGTTACTGAATAGGAGAAAAGCCAAATGAGTACAAAAGGAATATTCACAGCTTTAAGTGGTGCCCTGGCACAAACTTTAAAGATGGATACGATTGCAAATAACATTGCGAACGTGAATACGACCGGGTTCAAAAAAGACCAACAGACCTTTGGCGAGTACCTTACGGCACATGAAAAGGAACAAGAAGTGATTCAGGTTCCGCGTATACCGGCCTCAATTGAAAGCTTTTATGCAATGAACGGCGGCGACAAAGGATTTGTCGATTCCACCGGTACATTTACTAATTTTGAACAGGGAAGTCTTAAATTTACGGGTGGAAAGCTGGACGTGGCGATTGATGGCGCCGGTTTTTTCGAAGTGAACACCCCTTCAGGGGTTCAATTAACCCGAGCAGGTAATTTTACTGTCGATGGAAATGGGCAGTTAGTAACAAAAGACGGGTTTGCCGTCCTTTTGGATGGAGAAGGCCCGGCGGAAGAAAGAACTGTAAGATTTTCAGGACAGGCTCCGGCTTATATTTCTGATGGCGGAGAAATTTTTGAGGGCGAAAACAAACTTGGAAATATTTCTTTGGTTCAGGTGCAAAACTCTGACAGCCTTCAAAAAGTTGGTAACAATAATTACTCTTTTAAATCTAATTTGCCTGCTGAAGTCAGTAAAGTACAGACCCCGAACCTGAAGCAGGGATTTTTAGAAACAAGTAACGTCAACATTGTAAATGAAATGACAGACATGATTATGACCCAGCGAGTGTACGAAGGTACCCAAAAGGCCATTCATGCTTACGATCAGATGGCAGACAAACTTATTAACGTTGTTGGAAACACAAAGGGGTAATAAATGATTAAGAGCCTTAATACAGCCGCTACCGGAATGTTAGCTCAGCAAAGTAACATGGATGTTATTGCCAACAACATTGCGAACGTCAGCACTTCAGGTTTTAAAAAAGGCCGCGCTGAGTTCGAAGATCTTGTGTATCACAACTTAAAAGATCCAGGCCAGGCTTCTGGATTGAATTCAGTTACACCAACAGGAGTTCAAACCGGTTTGGGTGTTAGAACAGCGTCAATTCAAAAAGATTTTGCTGACGGAAGCGCCGTTATTACAAAAAACCCTTTGGATCTCAGCATCGAAGGAAACGGATTCTTTCAAGTCAAAACTCCGGACGGAGAAGTGGCCTACACGCGCGACGGTTCTTTCAAAAAGAATGCAGGCGGACAAATTGTCGATAAGAACGGTAACTTGCTGATTCCTGAAATCGTGATTCCTGAAGCGTCTATCAGCCTTGAAATCACAGCTTCAGGTGAAGTACGCAGTATCAATCAGCTGAACGATGAGCCTCAGGTGCTGGGTCAGCTTGATATCGCAAATTTTATTAATCCGGCAGGCTTAAAAAGCATGGGTAAAAACTTATTTATGCCGACTGTAGCCAGCGGACAGCCAAATGCTGCGCGCCCGGGTACTTTAGGAATGGGTTACTTGTCCCAAGGTGAACTTGAGGGGAGTAACGTAAATATCGTTGATGAAATGATTAATATGATCAGTGCACAACGGGCCTACGAAACAAACTCTAAAGTTGTTCAGACTTCGGATCAAATGATGCAAACAGCGGTTAACGTAAAATGATGAAGTTTGTATTTTTAGCCTTAATATTGTCAGTTAAATGTTTTGCTGCAGGCGAAGTTGAACTGGTTATTCCTTCTACTGTTGAAGTTTCACCTCGCTCTCAAATTAATGTTTATGACATAGTTGAAGCTAAAAATTTGACCGATGACGTAATGACAGCGTTGCAGGAAATCGTCATTCCTGAAGGTAAATTAAATACAATTACTAAGGGCGAACTGGCGCGGATGCTTTATTCGGTTAAAGCTCGCGTCGTAGTGCCGATTGGCTTAAAAATTCTGAACAGCACCGGTGCTGTTTCAAGAATGGAAGTCGAAAGAAAAATTAAAAATAAAATCAATGCTGATTGCGGTGCATGTGAAGTTCAGGTTCTGATTTCGAATGTGCCACAAAACATTGAAAGTGACTGGGCGATGGATCTTAACATCGATTTGAGTAAGAAGAATGTGATGATCCCGGTTTACAGCACCAAGAATACAACTTCAAAAGGCTGGATCGTTGCGGAAATCAAACGCTACAAAAATGTTCCGGTTCTAAATCAGTCAGTGAAGGTCGGCGATGTTCTAACAGAGGAAATGCTGACAGTTGAAAAACGGGAAATGATGAACGTGCGAGACACCTATCAGGCGATGAGTTCGCTTGTGGGAATGCAAGCCATACGTTTTTTAAATGCAGGTCAGGTTGTTCAGTTTAGCGATGTCAAAAAAGAACAATTGGTTAAAAAAGGCCAAATGGTTAAAGCCATTGTGGGCAACAACGCTTTTGAAGTGGCTATTACCGCTGAAGTTCAAGAGGGCGGTTCTGCAGGTGAAGTGGTTAAAGTTAAGAATTTGGATTCGCAAAAAGTTTTTGCCGCAAAAATCGTTGAGCGCGGTGTTGTGAGGATTGAATGATTAAATGTATTCTTGCAGTCATTTGCGTTTTGGGATTTCAGGGTTGCGCCACCTTTTCAGAAAAGGGTGACGAAGCTAAGGAAGCTCAGCTTGAAAAAGAGCTGACGCCTCAACCTGCTGAAGAAGTTGTAAAAGCTCCCGAAAAGGAAATTACCGATGAAGATATCGGCGTGAAAGAGCCGTTAACTCGCTATTCCGGTTTAAATAATATGGCTCCGCCATCTGACCGTCAGTACAAGCGCATGACCCGCGAACGGATGGAAGAAGAGTCGGCTTTAAACAGTTCGGCCGGTTCACTATGGAAGATGGAAGGGCAGACCAGTTATCTGTTTGCTGAAAATAAACATCGCCGCGAAGGTGACCCAACAACTATCAAGCTGGAAGGTTCTGCATTTAAATTTGTTGAAAACAAAGCTCAGGTTGTCAGTGAGTTGTTAGCGCAACTTGATGAACAGCGCACCAAAGCCGAAGAAGAAGAAAGAAAAGCCGAGGCGGAAAGACAACGCCTGGCAACTGTAGAAGCCGAAAAGAAATTACGGGCTGAAAGAATTGCTAAAGGTGAGATCGTTGTTGATCCTCTTGATGAGCAACAAGCCTATGTTGAATCAAAGGGTGACGTTGACTATCGTTTGCCGGCAAGTGTGGCAGGAACGGCTCCTGTAGCACCTAAGAAGGCAGTTGAAGAAAAAATTGATTTAAAAGACATTGAAAATATTCCTGCAAAAATTGTTGAAAGAATGCCGGATGATACTTACCGGATTCGTGGTCAGCAGTATCTAACTATTAAGAAGAAACCTTACAAGCTGATCGCAACGGCTTTGATTCGTGCTGAAGATTTTAATGATGGAAGTGTCAGCTCGAACAAACTTTTGGAAGCGCAGTATGATTTAGTACATGTGAAGAGGGCTGCAAATGAATAAGATTATTTTTACTCTCGTTTTCATGTCATTCGGTCTGACTTATGCTGCCCGCCTAAAAGACATCGCCAGCATCAGAGGGGTTCGTGAGAATCAGCTGATTGGTTACGGACTTGTTGTTGGTTTAAAAGGAACGGGCGATTCCGCCTCTTCTTTTACAAATCAATCTTTTGCGCGCTTGATAGAAAAAATGGGCGTTAAAGTTGATGCCAAAGATTTGCAAAGTAAAAATATTGCAGCGGTTATTATCACCGCAACGTTACCGGCGTTTGCAAAAGCCGGTAACCCTGTAGACGTTACTGTCAGTAGCATCGGCGACGCCTCTTCATTGGTAGGCGGCACTTTATTGCAGTCACCGTTAAGAGCTGCCAATGATGAAGTCTTCGCTGTCGCACAGGGCAGTTTGTCGGTTTTAGGTGATGGTAAAGAAATTCACACAACCGCGGGTCGAATTCCAAACGGAGCTATGATTGAGAGAGACATTCAAGCGGATTTTGCTTCTCGTAAAATGTATCGCATGACCTTACATAATCCTGATTTTACAACGGCGGCTCGCACGGTGTTGACAATAAATAAAGAGCTGGGCGGTCAGTACGCATCGGCAAAGGACGCCGGCACTATTGATATCGTGACTCCGTTTTCTTACGAAAATCGCGGCGTAGAATTAATGGCTTCAATTGAAGCCATTGAAATCAATCCGGATCAAGTGGCGCGCGTTGTGATTAACGAAAGAACGGGCACTATTGTTATTGGCGAAAAAGTCAGAATTTCAAAAGTGGGTTTAAGCCACGGAAGCTTGACGTTAAAAGTTGCGGACGGAAAAAAATCCAAAGACTCAGACGACAAAGTGACAGTTTTGGATATGGGAGCAAATGTTGGCGATCTTGTACAGGCTTTAAATAAGCTTGGTGTTTCGCCAAAAGATTTGATTTCGATTTTGCAATCTGTGAAGGCAGCAGGTGCCTTACACGGAGAGCTGGAGACGATGTAGTATTAATTTTTTATTTGCCGGTATTCAGGATGAAAACCGGTGAAAGGGGAGGGTCCTCAAATTTCATTAACCAAGGACGGTCTAGGTGC
>JANWIU010000091.1 GCA_025449725.1 Pseudobdellovibrio sp. | reverse complement strand
TAAAATACGTCACTCTAACTGTAATTTCCTAATTAGCGATATATTCACGGATGAATTTGAGCGGGAAATTGTTTTGAGTCGGGCGTTCAGTCATAGGATAGGTGCTTTGAAAATTCTTTGGCCGATATTTTCGACTAGGGCTGTTTGTGTCGAAAATATCGGCCAAAGAATTTTCAAAGCGGCAAACCTAACCCTGACGCTGCCGTTTATCTACTGCCAAAGCCGCTTCGCGAATGACTTCGGACATCGTTGGGTGCGAATGGAAGCTTCGGGCCAGGTCTTCACTGGATCCGCCGAATTCCATCGCCACAATGATCTCTCCCAGCATTTCAGAAGAAGAGGCGCCGACAATATGACCGCCGATAATACGGTCGGTTTTTTTATCGGTAACGATTTTCACAAAGCCTTCCGTTGCACCGCGGGCTTTTGCCCGGCCGTTTGCCGCGAATAAAAATTTTCCTGTCGCAGGTTCGATGCCTGCGGCTCTGGCTTGATCTTCTGTCATACCCACTGAAGACACTTCAGGATGAGTGTAAATAACTGAAGGAACGGTGTTGTAATTAACATGGCCGTGCCCGGTCGCAATGATTTCTGCTACTGCAACGCCTTCTTCTTCGGCCTTGTGGGCCAGCATTGGTCCAAAGGTTACATCACCTATTGCAAAAATATTTGAAACATTGGTTTGGTAATGGTCGTTGATTTTTACGCGGCCACGTTCATCTTTTTCAACGCCAACATTTTCAAGGCCCAGGCCTTCTGTAAACGGTTTTCGTCCTGTTGAAACCAATACTACATCACCTTCAATTGAAGCCTTTTTGCCATCGGTAACCGATTCATAATTCAGTTCTACGCGTCCGCCAACAGAACGGGAGCCCGTAACTTTTGTAGAAGTTAAAAAACTCATACCCATTTTTTTAAGAGAGCGTACAAGAACGTTGATGCAATCCTGATCCATCATCCCGCATATTTTATCTGCGTATTCGATAACGGTTACTTTTGAACCGAGGCGCGCCCAAACAGAACCCATCTCAAGCCCAATAACGCCACCACCGACAACGATCATTTCTTTTGGTACGTAATCAAGTGCCAAAGCACCGGTAGAAGATAAAACCTTTTTTTCATCAAATTTCAAAAATGGCAGCTCTACAGGGACAGAGCCGGTTGCAATCATGATATTCTTTGCAGAAATCTGAACGGATGTTCCGTTTGCGTCAGTCACTTCGACAGTGTTTGTATTAACAATCTTTCCGGTGCCTTTGATGCCTGTGATTTTATTTTTCTTAAATAAAAATTCTATACCGCCCGTGAGGTCAGAAACAATTTTGTTTTTTCTGGCCATCATCGTAGCCAAATCCAGCTTTATGGATTCCAGCTTGATACCGTGATTTGCAAAATCGTGCTGAGCTTCATGGTAAAACTCAGAACTCTGTAACAAAGCTTTTGAAGGGATACAGCCTACGTTTAAGCAGGTGCCGCCGTAGGTTTTATCTTTTTCAATGACAGCAGTTTTCAAACCCAACTGAGCCGCACGAATGGCGCCGATATAACCGCCGGGACCGGAACCAATTACAACTAAATCATAAGCATCCATAAATAACTCCGTTAGGTGTTTCGTTTTTCCTGAAGTTTCTTAGCGACTTTTCTAACTAAAACACGGGGAAGGAATCCGGCGCTAACGGCCAGAAGCCAGTTTAGCTTTCCATGAATAGCCACTACTCTGTTTTTCTTCAGTGCAATATAACCGTATTCGGCAACTTCTTTAGAAGTAGGAATTTTTAAAGTATCTAATAAGGCTACATTTGATAAATTTGCCGTAGCTTGAAATCCAGAAGCTGTTGAGCCTGGGCAAAGCGCCATGGCTGAAACGCCGGTTCCCAGCAGTTCTTCATGAAGGCCCTCTGTAAAATGAAGGACGTAGGCCTTTGTGGCGTAATACACAGACATAAGAGGACCGGGCTGAAAGCTGGCTGTGCTGGCTACATTTAAAATTTTGCCGCTTCTTTTTTGAATCATTTTCGGAAGGTATAAATGGCACAGTTTTGTTAATGTCAGAATATTCAAATCAATCATTTCCTGGTTTTTTTTGATATCTGACTTTACAAATGCGCCGTGGTCTCCGAAACCGGCATTGTTAACACGAATATCAATGCTCCAGTTTTTAGATTCGGTAATTCCAAACAACTGTTCAGCTGAATCAGGCTTTGATAAATCAAGAGAAATGACTTCAGCTTTGATAAGTTTAAATTCGTTTTCTAATTGAGCTTTGAGTTCTTTGAGTTTTTGTTCTGATCTGGCCACTAATATTAAATTGTGGCCGTTCGCTGCAAAGACCTGTGCTAATTCAAAACCGATACCCGAAGAGGCACCGGTAAGTAACGTATAGTTCATCTTAGACCTCGAGGAGAAGTCTCTCAGGATCTTCAACGCCTTCTTTAATTTTAACTAAAAAGCCGACTGCTTCTTTACCATCGATAATGCGGTGGTCGTAAGAAAGTGCCACGTACATCATCGGACGAACTTCTACTTTTCCGCTAATAGCAACCGGACGATCTTCCACTTTGTGAAGGCCCAAGATCGCGCTCTGAGGCGGATTTAAAATTGGAGTCGACAACAAAGAACCGAAAACGCCGCCGTTAGTGATTGAGAATGTCCCACCGCCTAAATCGTCTGGTGTGATTTTTCCGTCGCGTCCTTTGTTTGCCAGATCGCGAATCGCCATTTCGATTCCTGCAACTGAATACTGATCAGCATCTTTAAGATTTGGAACCATCAAGCCACGCTCAGTTGAAACCGCAATGCCGATATTGTAATAATTGTGATACTCAACTTCTTGACCGTCGATCCACGCATTAACTGCAGGGAAAGCTTTTAAGGCTTCGACAACCGCTTTAACAAAAAATCCGTTGAATCCTAAATTCACGCCGTATTTTTCTTTGAACTTATCTTTATATTTTGCACGGATCTCAATGATTTTAGACATGTCGACTTCGTTGAAAGTTGTCAGGATGGCAGCCGTATGTTGAGCCTGAACCAGTCTCTCTGCGATACGTTTGCGGATGTTGGTCATTGGTACGCGTTTGATTTCACCTTGCTTAGAAGGGCCGCGAAGCACCGGGGCCTGAACCGGTGCAGGCGCTTTTTGTGCCGGCGCTGAAGGCGCAGATCCAGACAGAGCAGAAGCTTGCGTTGCCGGAACCGCATTAGATGAAGCGTTAACGACATCGGATTTTGTTAAACGTCCGCCAAGGCCAGAGCCTGTGACTTGAGATGGGTTCACTCCGGTTTCGTTAACAACACGCTGAACTGCCGGAGATAAATGTGTTTGTAAATCGGGGTGAGTCGCACGCCCACCACCACCTGCAGGCTGTGAAGCGGGAGCAGCCGTTGCCGTAGGTGCAGCAGAAGCGACCGTTGGTTTTGCGTCTGTATCAATCGTTGCTACCGTCGCGCCGATCTTTACCGTTTCGCCGGCCTGTGCCTGAATCGTGATGACACCATCTTTTTCAGCAACGACTTCTACAGAAGCTTTATCTGTTTCAAGAAGCATAATCACATCATTCATTTTTACCGCTTCTCCGGATTTTTTAGTCCAGTTGCCGATAACTGCTTCCGTGATCGATTCGCCTACTGCGGGGACTTTGACGTCAATTTTCATTTTCCTTATTCCTTTTCTTAAAAATTAAATTTTAAATACATCCGAAACGATCTGCTGTTGTTCGGCTCTGTGACGGTAGATAGATCCGGTCGCAGGAGATGATCTTTCAGGACGGCCTACATAACTGAAGCTGGCTTTTAAGCCCATTTGATTCATCAGTTCAGCAAATTTAAAATAAACAAACTGAAACGAGCCCATGTTTTTCGGTTCTTCCTGTGCCCAAACAACTTTTTTAGCATTCGTGTATTGCTGGAAGATTTCTTTTACTCTGTGTGCAGGGTAAGGAGAAATCTGTTCTAAGCGTACAAGTGCAGTTGAAAGGTCGCGTGACTTTTCACGCTCTTCAAGTAGTTCGTAATAAAGTTTACCGGAAACAAAAACAATTTTTTCAACTTTTTTTGCATCGGTGATAAACGGATCATTTAAAACTTCCTGGAAGGAAGATTTCGCAATTTCATCTATTGTGCTGGTCGCGCGCGGATGACGAAGCAAAGATTTCGGTGACATGATCACTAACGGTTTTCTGAAATCCCGTCGGACTTGGCGGCGTAACGCATGGAAGATCTGCCCTGGAGTGGTCAGATTGGCCACTTGAATGTTGTTCTGCGCAGATAACTGCAGGAATCTTTCAAGACGGGCTGAAGAGTGCTCTGGGCCCTGGCCTTCGTAACCGTGAGGAAGCAATAACACTAAACCGCTCATTTGTTGCCATTTTGATTCGCCGCCAGAAATAAACTGATCAATCATGATTTGAGCACCGTTACAGAAATCCCCGAACTGAGCTTCCCACATTGTTAAAAAGCTTGGGTCCGTGATGGAGTTGCCGTATTCAAAACCCATTACTGCGTATTCAGATAAAATAGAATCATAAACGCAGAAGTTTGTTTTTTGCGAATTGTATTCTTTTAAAGCGAAGTAAGCTGCGCCGGTTTTAGTATCATAAAAACCTGCATGGCGGTGAGTGAAGGTTCCGCGTACGCAGTCCTGACCGGTTAAGCGCACTGAGGTGCCTTCATTGATTAAGCTTCCATAAGCCAGAAGCTCTCCCATTCCCCAGTCAACAGGTTCAGATCCGTTGGCCATCGCTTTTCGGGTATCTAGAAGTTTTACCAGCTTCGGATGAATATTGAAACCTTCGGGCACAGACGCAATGACGTTTCCGATTTTTTTCAGTGTCGCTAGGTCCACAGAAGTATTACACGGTTTTTCGATGTCGGCCTGGGTTGCTTTTTTAAGACCGTTCCAAGGACCTTCGAATTTAAAAGTTTTAACTTTAGGCGGCTGAGCCTTTGTGTCTTCATAAATTTTTTGAAGCTCGTTCATGCGGTTTGAAAGCAATGAATCAGCATAACCCTGATCGCAAGTTCCGTTTTGCACTAATTTTTTAGAATAGACTTCACGTAATGTCGGATGTTTGCGGATGATGTCGTACATGAGCGGCTGCGTGTAAGCAGGCTCGTCGCCTTCGTTGTGGCCGAAGCGGCGGTAGCACATGATGTTGATAACAATATCGCGCTTCCATTCCTGACGGTAGCGGATGGCCAAATCAACCGCGCGGATACAGGCTTCAACGTCGTCACCGTTACAGTGAATGACCGGTATCGCAAGAACCTTCGCCACATCAGAAGAGTAATGAGCCGAGCGGCCATTTTCAGGATTGGTTGTAAAACCAACTTGATTATCAATAACCAAATGTACGGTTCCACCCACGGTGTATCCACGAACGTGCGCCATCTGGAAAGTTTCCATCACAACGCCCTGGCCGGCAAACGCAGCATCCCCGTGAATAAGAATCGGTAATACACTCTTTCGTTCTTTTGTGTCTTTACGACGGCGCTGAGAAGCGCGCACCATTCCAAGCACCACCGGGTTTACCGCTTCCAAATGAGAAGGGTTAAACGCAAGATGAGCTTCCACTTCGCCATGCTTTGTTTTTTTAACTTTGCTGTAACCTAAATGATATTTGACGTCGCCGTCGTAATCTTCAAGCGGCGTCTCTAATTCCGTAGGCCCATTAAAGTCGGCAAACATTTGCCCGACATTTTTACCCATGTAATTGGCAAGTACGTTAATGCGTCCGCGGTGAGCCATTCCCAAAACGATTTCCTGTACGCCAAGCGCTGCGCCTTGCGAAGTAAAACGGTCCAGCATTGGCAAAGTGGCATCTCCGCCCTCTACCGAAAATCTTTTAGTTCCCACGTAACGGGTATGAATAAACTTTTCAAGAGCCTCAGCGTTGGTAACAGAAGACAAAATTTCTTTCTTTTCATCAACAGTCAGCTTGAAGTTTGTAGGATTCTGTTCAAATTCTTTGATGAACCAATCGCGGATGTCAGGCAATGCTTCAGCACACTGAACAGTCAAGGTGCCGCAATACACGGATTTTAAGTGATTTAGAATCTCTGCCAAAGTTGCGTTCGGTTTTCCGATGATGGAACCGATTTGAAATCTTGTGTTTAAATCAGATTCTTTTAAATTAAATTTGTTCAAACGTAATTGATCGCTTGGCGCAACAGAATTTGTGAGTGGATCAAGATCCGCTTCAAAATGGCCGTAGTTACGGTAAGCCGTGATCAAGTGATAAACGTCTAATTCTTTTTCTGACAAACCGAAGGCGCCATCTTTCGCGAATTCAACACCTTCAAAAAATCTTTTCCACTCTGTACCGACTGAGTCAGGTGAACTTTTAAACTGATTGTAAAGCGATTCTAAATACTCAAGATTCATGTGATTCATTATCTTTGACCTCAATTGTTTTTAGCCCCATAATCCTCTCATAAAATGACGGTGAGATAAAATAAAAAACACCGTTAGCTTCTCGAAATTACAGGGAGAATTTTTGTGTATACATTAGTCGTTGTCCGCCATGGAGAATCGCTTTGGAATCAGGAAAATCGCTTTACAGGTTGGAAAGACGTTGATCTGGCGGAAAAAGGTATTTTGGAAGCGCAAAAAGCAGGCAAAACCCTCAGGGAAAAAGGCTTTGATTTTAATCTGGCATATACAAGCCGTCTGACTCGGGCCATTAAAACTCTCAATTACATTTTAGACGAAATGAAACTTCACTGGATTCCGGTCACAAAAGAGTGGCGCTTAAATGAGCGGCACTACGGTGATCTGCAGGGATTGAACAAAACGGAAACGGCAGAAAAGCATGGCGAAGATCAAGTAAAGATCTGGCGCAGAAGCTACGATACGCCGCCACCGCAGATGAGCCGCAATAACCCGGATCATCCAGTGCATGATCCTCGTTATCGCGATGTAAATCCGGAAGCTTTGCCCAGCGGGGAATCGCTGAAAGATACAGTCGCACGCTTTTTACCTTTGTGGTCACAAAAAATTGGACCGGATTTGATGGCCGGCAAAAAAATTTTGATTGCAGCACATGGGAATTCTCTTCGCGCTTTGATTATGCATCTTGAGGGTTTAAGTCAGGGTGAAATCATGGAAGTGAATGTTCCTACCGGAATTCCCCTGGTGTACAAGTTAGATCAACACTTAAACTTTATCAGTAAAGAATTTTTAGGCGACCCCGAAGAAGTGGCGAAAGCAATGGCTTCCGTTGCCGCACAAGGAAAAAAGAAGTAAATGTCGCTGCAACTTTTTAAGAACTGTAGACTGGTTGCACCTGATTTTAAAAGTGTGACGGCAAAGAGCGCGCTGATCGTTAAGGACGGAACTGTTCAATGGACAGGGCCTCAGACTAAGGTTCCAAAAATTTTTAAATTTAAAAAAGTTACGGATTTGAAGGCGAAGCTGGTGTTTCCGTCCTTTATTGAGTGTCACACCCATACTTTGTTTGCCGGTTCACGCGCGAACGAATTTGAAATGCGTAATAACGGAGTCAGCTATCAGGAAATCGCGGCCAAAGGTGGCGGAATTCTTTCAACGATGAAGCAGACCCGGATAGCAACTGAAAAGCAGTTGCTATCCGTCACTCAAAAAAGAGTCGATTCCTTTTTACGGCAGGGCGTTTCAACCTTAGAAGTGAAGACGGGCTATGCCTTGGATGTAAAAAATGAAATTAAATGTTTAAACGTCATTAAAAAGCTAAAAGGCCCGCGCGTAATCAGTACATTTTTAGGTGCGCATGCCCGCCCGCCGGAGTTTTCAGATAACTCTTCTTACCTGGAATTTCTTTCCGAAAAACTGCTGCCGGAAATTAAAAGGAAAAAGCTCTCTCGTCGTGTGGACATCTTTATTGAAAATAAATTTTTTGAAAAGGAAGAATCGCAAAGGTATCTGCGCAAGGCGAAAGACCTTGGTTTTGATTTAACAGTCCATGCAAACCAGTTATCACTGTCGGCTGGGGCAGGTTTGGCCCTTGAACATGGGGCGCACTCCGCGGATCACGTCATTAATCTTGATGACGAACTCATAAAAAAGTTTTCGAATTCAAAAACGGTAGCTGTGCTGTTGCCATTGGCCGATCTTTATATGAAGTGTGCGTATCCGCCGGCGCGAAAATTAATTGATTCTGGCGCGACGGTGGCTTTAGCCACTGATTTTAACCCGGGCAGTTGCCCATCGCAGGATTTGGCAACAGTGGGATTGCTGGCAAGGCTTGAAATGAAGATGACTTTGCCTGAAGTGTTCTCTGCCTACACGCTTGGAGCTGCAAAAGCCTTAGGGATTGATGGCGAAGAAGGGTCTTTAGAGGTTGGTAAAGCTGCAAATTTCATTTGCACCGATGCGGAGCTCACGGATTTCTTCTATTCGGCCGGACATACTCCTGAACACCAACTTTTCATTCGAGGAAAAGAAATTTCGAAACGTTAATTTGTCTCAATATTAAACAATGCGTCACTAAATGTCAGATTCTTAAATTTTTTACTTGTGAAAAGGGGTAAAGCTTTTCTAGGCTTAGGGCTAACAAGGATGACACATTAATATGGCAGCAACGTACTCATCATTTATGACAACAAGATTTTACAGCCCGGTTTTCAATACTGCACTTTTTGATGGACCGCTTCGCATTTACTTTTCTCAGGCTTACGAATCTGCAGCTTTAAAAATTTATCATATCCTGCAAACAGAACACGTCGAATTCTGGAATACTCTGAAAACACGCAATGTGCGATCGAAGCAACATCTGTTTTTGATGATTTATCCTGAAGCTAAAGACTTAGCTTTGGTCTTCGACAAACCCGAATCGCAAATGCAGGCGCAAGAGTGGGATGAAGGTTTAGCTATAGGAATTGTTCAAACTCAGTCAGATAGCGATTTAAAAAAACAAATCGATTTCATTTTAAATTCAGCAAATCAATGGCTGAAGGTTGAGACTGAAATTCATGCTGTTCAAGTCTAATCGTAAAAAAAATAACGGTCAGGTTTTAGTTGAATACCTATTGCTGATGGTGATTGCCATTGGCATTTCGACGATGCTGACCAAAAAATTAATTTCCCGAAGCGACTCAGAAACCGGAATTATTGTCGATGCCTGGGACCGAATCTTAACTCAGATCGGCCGAGACGTTCCTGACTGTGAAAAACCTGACTGCCGCTAAAAATAACCTGAGCCGCGTTTTTTAACTTCTTTATTGATTTTTACCTGCAATGCTTCCTGAATGTCATGGGCCAGATCATGACATAGTTCAGTGTCATTCACTTTGTCTGCGGTAAAGGGGAAGTCTACCGGTTTTTCAAAAACAATTTTCCACTTGGCCGGAAGCGGAATCACATTTAAAGGCAACGGCAAAACCAAGCCGCGCAAAAATTTTGTAAATTTCAGTTTTTGCAGATTGATATGGGTTTCTTCTGCGCCGAGAATAATTGTAGGTACAACTTTGGCCTGTGTTTGAATGGCCATCCGAATAAAGCCGCGTTTAAATTCCTGCAACTGATAACGTTTAGTAGAGGGTTTGAAATTGCCGTGTTCGCCCTCAGGAAAGAGAACGACCATGTTATTTTTTTTCAGTAGCGCAACACCGTTGTCATACGTGGCTTCGATAAAACCCAGCTTCTGCGCAGGAATAGAAGTTGTTTCTGTCAGAAACCAAAGATGGTGAGTCATAACCCGGGGAATGCGTTTGGTGTTTTCCTGCAGAACGTAAGCAAGAATCATAGCATCAAGACCTGAAAAACCAGAGTGATTCGGAGCAATAATGACCGGACCTTTTGTCGGAATATTTTCTATTCCTTCAACCTCGAGCCGAAAATATTTTTTCATCAATTCCATGAAAAAACGCGGGAAGACTTTGTAAATCAGCGCATCAGTACTGAGCTCCTTCAGGTTAAAGATTTTTTCGTTGGGTTTTTTCAGAAAATTGATCATGATAAGATTCTACACATAAACGTTTCCGTTTTAAATGAAAGAATGACTATGAAGAAAAAATACATAATGGCTATTGACCAGGGGACTACCGGATCTACAGTTTTGTTAATGGATCAAGATGGCCATGTTGTTTCAAAATCCAACGTTGAATATCGTCAAATATATCCTCAGCCGGGCTGGGTCGAGCATAACCCGGAAGACATTTGGCGGTCAGTTGAAAATGCAGCCATGCAAAGCCTGACAAAAGTGAATGCCAGCGGAGACGAGATTATCACGATTGGGATAACGAACCAAAGAGAAACAGTGATAGCGTTCCGCAAATCCACAGGCGAAATTCTTCATAACGCCATTGTGTGGCAATGCCGTCGCACCAGTAAGATGTGTGATCAGCTTAAGAAGAAGTGGTCTGCAAAAATCAAATCTAAGACAGGTCTTGTACTGGACCCCTATTTTTCTGGCACGAAAATCCGCTGGCTTGTTGAAAACGTTCCTTCAGTAAAGAAAGCATTACAGGAAAACGACTTAGCATTTGCAAATATTGATACCTTTTTGATGTGGCGATTGTCCGGCGGAAAAATTTTTGCAACGGACGTCAGCAACGCTTCACGCACGATGCTGATGAATTTAAAAACCGGCCAATGGGATGCGGAACTTATAAAATTATTTAAAATTAACGAATCATGCCTTCCGGAAATAAAGGCGTCGTCGGGACTATTCGGGAAAACTTCTCAGCATTCCTTTGTGGCCTCTAACACGCCGATCACCGGCGTAGCGGGAGATCAGCAGTCAGCACTGTTTGGTCAAACCTGTTTTGATGCCGGAGACAGTAAATGCACTTTTGGTACGGGCAGTTTCATTTTAATGAACACCGGTACCAAAATGTTGAAGTCAAAGTCAGGCTGTCTGACGACTGTAGCCTGGAAGCTGGGCGATGCGCCGATGCAATATGCCCTTGAAGGCGGCGCCTTTATCTGCGGCGCCGCGGTTGGATGGCTTCGTGATGGGTTGGGAATTATTAAATCCAGCGATGAAGTTGAAGCTTTGGCCCGTCAGGTAGAAGACACCGGCGGAGTGGAGTTCGTACCGGCACTGGCAGGACTGGGCGCACCCCACTGGAATGCAGATGCCCGCGGGCAAATCAGTGGCCTCACACGCGGAACCAACCGCTCTCATATTGCAAGAGCCACACTGGAAGCCATGGCACTTCAGAACGCCGACATTTTGATAGCGATGCAAAAAGATTTAAATAAAAAAATGAAACGCCTTCGGGTTGATGGAGGCGCGGCCAAGAATAATCTTCTTATGCAGCTTCAGGCCGACTATCTGCAGACGATTGTAGATCGTCCGGTACAAATTGAAACAACCGCGATTGGTGCAGCTTACTTAGCCGGGCTTGGGATTTCTCACTGGAAGAATTTAAGTGAAATTCGCGGGATCTGGAAAAAGGACTCTGAATTTAAGCCACAAATGAAAACGGCAGCTTTGAAAAGCCGCCGTGAATCATGGTCAAAAGCCGTTAAAAAAACAATGTTGAAGTAGTTATTCTGCTTCGCAGATCTTGTTATTCTGCAGCTTCTTCGCTGCCTTCGCCTGTAGTTTTAGCTTTCTTTTCTTCGCCGATCTGCAGGTGAGTGGCCAATTCAAAAGAAGTGTCGATCACGTTCAAAAGTGATTTCTTTTCGCCGTAGTCAGTTCTTTCATTATCCAGTATGCCGACTTTTAAAACTTCGATAGAAGCTATTTCAACAAATCCGAAAGATTCACCAATTTGGCTAGGGCGTTCAGCTTTTGCTTGAGCCAATTCGCCCTCCATTGCCGCTTGTGCCCGGGCATCAGAAGACCTGCTGTGTTCTTTTAATTTATTTAAGTATTTCATTGTCAGCAACTCTTGATTCGGACCTGCAACTTCTAAAATAGCTTCAGGAGCTGATTCCGGAGCGGCTTCCGCGATTTCAGCGCCGGCAGCTACAGTTGGTTTTGTATCAGTTGCTTGTGGCGCAGGCGCCGGTGCAGGGGTCGCCGTTGCATCGGCCAGCATTTTGAAAATTTTAATTTCTTTCGGCAGAATAACCAGGGCCACTGCGCCTGATTTCAATTGGGCTTCTAATGAAGCTTTAAGTGCTTCGGTTTTTACTTTTTTAAGAATTAAATCCGCTTTGCCTTCAATTTTCGCCTGTTTTAAGCTTGGCGCTAATTTAGAAACATCGGCGTTTGAACCGCTGCTGGTCAGAATCAATTTCTTTTCGCTGGTGAGTTCTGCAATATCTTTTATGGCTACGATTTTTTCGGCATCTTTAGGGTTAACAATAGCCACGCGTTCGGCAGGTTTGTTACAAGCAGCAAAAACTAAAAGTGCAGAGGCTAAAATAATTTTTTTCATTTCATTATCCTTTTACGTTCAATGTTAAAGACTTATATCCAAACCGGCTGAGTATTCTGAAGCGGCCTCGTCGTAAAGTTTGATATTGTTGTCGTAGTTTTCGCCCTTTAAGGTGGCGCCACTGTTTGTGTGGCCCATGCTGACTGAAAGAGTATCGTTGATTTTATAACTGAGAGTTTGGAAGTGCAAAAAATCATTTCTAACGATTCCTTCGCTGGAGTATTTGGAATCAAACTGAAAGCGAGTGCTTAACGACAGACTATCAGTGAAGTTGTAACCAACATTAATACGCTGACGAATACGTTGCATGGTGACCAAGTCACCCGAGTTGGTCGTAGCATATCTCGTAAAATTTCGTTGGTAACCTAAGTAGTAATTGATATTCCAACCATCAAGTCCCAATGGCTTATTTTGTAAATACAAGCTGGCTGCGCCGGCGATACTATAAAGCAATTCCGTATTGTTTTTCGAATTGTCTGACATAGGCAATACAACGCTGACTGAAGGGCCAAGCTTAAAATATTTATTCAACTCAAAAGAAGAGCGGCTGAAACTTAAAATAGGGTCAATGAATGATCCATTTTTTGAAGTGTCTTTTAAATTTTGCTCATATAGTGAAAAGACAGATGCTCGATAAATTCCATAAGACAAACCCGGTGTAAATGAATACGTCATCGTTTCTTTTCGGGTGCCATTCGACTGAGCCTCTGCACCAAGGGTATAACCCAAACCTAAACCGAGACTATATTTAACAGAAGGAGCTTCTTCCTTTTTTACTTCCGCAGTACTGGTAGCAGCTGCCGCAGCAGCAGGAGTGGCATTGGCCTCAGCAGTCGCGGAAGGAACTTTAACTTCCTTAGCGATAGTTGTCGTTGTTGTAGGAGCCTGAGCGTGAGCCATCGCACAAAGTAAAGTTATCGCAAGTGGTGTCCATGTGATTTTAAGCATACCTATCCTTTTGTTATCGTGGCTTAACATTCAATGACCGTGCCGGGTTAAAACGATTTTTACTGGGGTCAAACTGTACAAAAATAAGACGATTACGAAAAAATGACATTATTTTGCTATTTAAACCGTCACCAAATCGAATATATGGTGTCTTTTGGATCCTCGGATTCAGCCGAGAATCTTGTCAAGCGGCTGCTTATTAGCTCCGATGAATAGTGGTAACCGGAGGCCCAATGAAGTCATTTGCTGCCGTATTAGTCGTATCCTTAATCTGTTCTACTTCCGTTTTTGCCGCGGATACCGTCATTTGTGGAACCACCGAATCAGAAGATTACTTTCAATTCGTTGTCAGTAAAGTAAATGGCTTCCGTTACCGCATTATGAGAAACGACGACCGCAGCCAGGCGACATTAATAGTAGAAAACGGCAATAACATCTGTGTAAGAGCCACGATTATAGATAGCGAACCGATGTATCCGGAAGATCCGGGCTATGCAGCGACGCAAAGGGCTCAAGGCCAACAGGTTCATTACGTTAAAATTCACGTTCACGATATTTGGACAGACAGAAACTAAAAAACTATTTTTTAGCTTCTTTTAAAGCCTGATTCATTTGCTTCAGGCGCAAAATAAAAGCTTTCATCATTGTAGAGGCCCACAAAGGAAGTTCTCCCAGCATAGATTCATATCCTTCAGCTGAAATTTTCATAAGTTTAACATCTGTTACAGCCTGTGCACTGGCTGTCCGCGCGCCTTTATCTACTAAGGCAAACTCTCCGAAAGTTTCACCGTCTTTAAGGCGGGCCACTTCAATTCTTTGATTTGCTTTGCCCTTTGTGGTGATGGCAACTTCTCCGGATTCAATAATATAAAAATGTGTTTCAAGATCGCCTTCAAAAAAAATAAAATCGCCAAGCTGAAATTTTTCTTTAGAGATTTTAGACATATGGTTCGCCTCTTGTAAGTTGAGCTTAGAAGTTAAGTTTTTCTAAATCATGAACTGATTTCAAAAAATTGACATTAATATTTTTCATCAGTCCAGGGTCTTCAAAATGCTTTTTATTGAAATAAGGCAGGTAGAACTGTTTGAAACCCAGTTTTACGGCTTCGCGTATCCTGATTTCCGGAAACGATATAGCGCGGATTTCTCCTGTGAGACCGATCTCTCCTAAATAGAGAGCGTCCGAAGCAATGGGTTCGGTACGGTCTGTCGAAAGAACGGCAGCGGCAATGGCTAAGTCTACTCCGGGCTCTTCAATCTTTAAACCGCCAACGACGTTAATATACAAGTCGTTGAAAGAAAGTTTAATTCCTAAGTGACGGTCTAAAACGGCAGTCAGTAAATGAATTCGGTTAATATCAATTCCGATCGATGTGCGACGGGGAAAAGAATTATTGGAATTCAAGGTCAGCGCCTGAATTTCGCAAAGAATCGGACGCGTTCCCTCCAATGAAGCAAAAATAGAAGAACCGACACGGTTTTGGCTTCTTTCTTGTAAAAATAATTCGGAAGGATTTAAAACTTCTCTTAAGCCCAGTGAAGACATTTCAAAAACACCCAGTTCCTGTGCGGAGCCGAAGCGGTTTTTTAAAGTGCGCAAAAGGCGAAAGTGAGTGTTGCTGTCGCCTTCAAATGAAAGCACGCAATCGACCATGTGCTCCAGCACTTTCGGTCCGGCAAGGTTTCCATCTTTTGTAATGTGACCGATTAAAACAACAGCGGTCTTAGTGCGTTTTGCGAACATCATCAACTGGCCGGCAGCTTCGCGCACCTGGGATACTGACCCCGGCGCAGCGGTAACTTCCGGAACAAAAATAGTTTGAACAGAATCC
>JANWIU010000090.1 GCA_025449725.1 Pseudobdellovibrio sp. | reverse complement strand
CGCTTTTGACGAAGGCCAATTTTTCACAATGGAACTTGTTCAGATTTGCCGTGACTTAGCCGCGCGCGGTCTTCGCGTGATTGTTTCCGGTCTTGATATGGATTGGAGAGGGCAGCCGTTCGAACCGATTCCTACGTTAATGGCTATTGCCGAAGACGTTACTAAGCACCGTGCGATCTGCACCAAGTGCGGAGAGCTTGCAACTTATACTCAAAAAATCGGCGGGTCGACTGAATCACAAATTGAAGTCGGATCTCAAAATTTTTATGAAGCCCGTTGCCGTCTGCACTTCAAACCGGAAGTAGAGCAGTTGTCTGTTCAGTTTCAGCCTCAGGCTGAAGTTCTATAGAAATTTTTTTGCAGTTTTAATTTAAAGGCCGCCACAAGCGGCCTTTTTTAATTAGGCCTTATTAGTAGAGAGAAACAGTTCGATGTCGTTGACGATACTGGCTACACGTTCATTTTGCACTTCTGTAATATTTGCGAACTCAAGGCCCACAATCGAAGTGGCATTCGGGCGAATCAGTGAAAACCGCACAATAGCTGTTGTCTGAACTTCGCCTCGTTTGTGAATTTGAAACTTAATTTTTACAATATCATCCCGGTGTAAATGCAGCTTTGGCTGCTCTAATACTTCAAAGCGAATTCCTGATTTTGAAATATCGATAATGTTACACTTTAATGTTTCCGCCGCATTTTGGAGAATAAGCACACCACTTTGATTCCAGTTTTTTGGAATCAGGAAGCGCGGCTCTTTTCTGCGCTTAAGCTGAATCACTTTTGCACTCATATCGATATAAACACGGTTCAAATGATTTTTGAAAATTGTTTTTATGAAATACACTTCTGTGCCGACTAAAAACTTTAATGAAACTTCTTTGTCGACAGGTAAAACCACTGTTGCAGGATCGGGAGTGAGAATAACTTTTTTATCGGTAAAGGTATTTATGTAGGCCTTTACGGTCTGATCAGTACCTTCGATTTTGAAAATGAAAGGCGAACGGTTACTGTACGCGCCTTTTAAAGCGGTAAGTGCGTCCGTTTCAGAAAGTTCATTTAAAAACTCAGTTATTCCACCGGTGGCTGACATTGAGTCAGTCTATCATAGAATCCAGTTGCGTAAAGCTTCCTTGGCACGCGCAATTTGGCGGCTCTTCTTTTCTTTCTTGTCGCGCAGGTCTTCTGGCCAAGGCGGTATCAGACCAAAGTTGATGTTAGTGGGCTGAAAGTTGTTTTCCTTGAATGTATCGGTAATGGCCTCTAACAACGAGCCCAATGCAGAATCGCGTGGGGGAGGTGAAAACACAAGATCGCTCAGCTTTTGCTCTAAAAACCGGGCGACGAGTAGTCCTGTACACGTGGATTCAAAGTAGCCTTCCACGCCGGTGATTTGTCCTCCCAAAAACAGCCAGGGATCATTTTTACTAGAGAGGTCTTTATTTAAAAGCTTAGGGGTGTTGATAAACATGTTGCGGTGAATGCTGCCAAGTTTTAAGAACTCCGCGTTTTCCAAACCCGGGATCATTCTGAAAATGCGTGTTTGTTCGCCGTACGCCATTCTGGTTTGGAAGCCGACGATGTTGTAAGCGGTGCCCTCTTTGTTGTCCTGGCGAAGTTGCACAGCAGCCCATGGGTAACGGCCGGTTTTTGGATTTGTCAATCCCACGGGCTTCATTGGGCCGAAGCGCAGGGTTTGATCGCCACGATCAATCATGGCCTCAATAGGCATGCAGCCTTCGAAAAAATCTGTGGTTTCAAAATTCTTAGGTTCGATTTTCCGTGCAGCTTTTATCTCGCTGATGAAGTTATTGTATTGTTCTTTATCTAAGGGGCAGTTCCAGTAGTCCGGCGTTCCTTTGTCGTAACGGTCGGCCTTCCATGCGATTTCAGTGTTAATTGAATCCGCATCGATAATCGGCGCAATGGCATCGAAGAAATATAAAAAATCATTTCCGAAATGTTTTTGCAGATCCGCTGCTAAAGCTTCATCAGTCAGCGGGCCGGTTGCAACAACTGTTGGCCGCGGAACCTGGTCCAATGAAGTTACGATTTCTCTTTTAAGAGTGATATTCGGATGTGAACTTACAAGTTCAGTTACGCGAATTGCAAATTTTTCTCTATCGATGCCGAGTGCCTGGCCTGCAGGAACTGAGAAATCTTTTGCAGCTTTTAAAATAAACGAATTCAGCTGTTCCGCTTCCCACTTTAATTGTCCTGGAGCTGAAACCTCAGAAAGGCTGCCGAATGAATTGGAGCAAACCAGTTCTGCACATTGATCGGTTTTATGAGCAGGGGTTGATTTAACTCCGCGCATTTCATAGAGATCGACCTTAAAGCCTTTATGTGCCAGTTGAAGTGCACACTCGCTGCCCGCAAGACCTGCGCCCACCACTGAAATTACATTCTTTTTATCCGGATTTGGCATGGACCGTAAATAGACTTTATTGGTGAAAAAAGCAAGAGCTTGTGCTAATTTTTCAGCATGGCTCGCGAGAAAGATTTCAAAGAAAAATTCAACACCAGTGCTGAAGTTCTTCATAAGCTTCTAGAAGACAAAGCGGGCCCTGTTTCTGATCAATATCTTCGGTGGAAGCTTTGGCTATCTTGGAAGGATGTTGTCGGGCCTACAGTGGCCGATAACTCTGAACCCATTGCCTATCACCGAGGTGTGCTCTGGTTATGTGTAAAGAATTCCGTGTGGATGCAGCAAATGACATTCATGCTGGAGCCAATTAAACATTCCGTAAATCAAAAGTTTAAAGCGGGCTTTGTAAAAGAAGTGCGGTTAACTTTGGACCGCAAACTGACTCCGTCTTCGAATGACGAAGACTTCAAAAAGAATCTTAAAAAATTCGTTAAATAACTTCGTGGCACAAATGACAACCGCAAAAGCTGTTCCTAAAAAAGGTTCCAGGTCCTGTTTGTTACAAAAGGTGCCAGGTTCAAATTTTTTTACTATTGTGTCTTATGAGTTGTACCTGGCACCTTTTGTAACAAACAGGACCTGGAACCTTTATTCTTCCACTGAAGATTTCAAAATATTTTTTACTTGTTGGCTTTTTTGGCCTGCTCCCAACAGAGTCTTGAGTCTTTCGTGGATCGAGCGGTCGTTGATTAAGGCGCCGAGAGTTCCTTCACCGCGGTCCACTTTGTCTATTATCTTTTCAAGTTTTGTAACTGTGCGATCCAGGCTTCCGCTTTGAATTGTTTTATTCAGTTGTTCGCTTACGCGGGCCATGTTGGATGAGGTTTTGTCCATATTGGCCGTGATATTGGGAAGATGGTTGTCTTGCGCTAAAGCGGCAGTAATTTTTTTAATGTCTGCCAGAATATCAAAAAGCTTTTCACTTTCATTCCCGCGTTTTGATAATACAGATATGATGTCATTGCCGTAATCTGTTGCCAGTTCGTCACCGTTATTGACCGGATCTGTGGATGCACCCGGAGTGATATAAATGTATTTGTCACCTAATGCGCCCTGAGTGCGGATTTCCATGCGGCTGTCTTTTTTAATTTTATTTTTGAAGTCGGAGTCGACATTAACCGTAACTTTTACCAGGTTCTTGTTTTCGTCAAATACTGAATCATCAACGTTACCGACCTTTACGCCGGCCAAAGATACTACCGCACCTCTATTGAGGCCCTGTACAGAATCAAAATAACCGTGCAGTTCTAAAATGTTAGAAAAATAATTTTTATTTGAGCCCAGCATGAATATCGTCGTAAATAAAATCGCAATACCACTGACGATAAAGGCACCGACTTTAAGTTGTGTCATAAGATATTTCCTTGGATAAATTGGTGGATAAGGCTGTCATTCTGGTCTTTAAGCTGCTCTGCTGTGCCTTGCTCTTTAATGACTTTATCTTTTAAAAAAGCGAACTTGTCACAAACAGCAAAAGCTGTCGGCATATCATGAGTGACAAGAATGGATGTAACACCCTTTTTCTTTAACTTCTGAATCAGATCCTGGATATTTCGGGTGTTATAAGGATCAAGCCCTGCAGTCGGTTCATCGTAAAGAATAATATCCGGCTCCAGCATCATAGCGCGCGCAAGACCTACACGTTTTTGCATTCCGCCTGAAAGTTCGTTCGGATAAAGCTTTTCTGATCCTTCGAGGCCGAAGTCCTTTAACTGCGCAGAAACTTTTTGTTGAATTTCCTGAGGTGAAAACTTGGAATGTTCAATCAAGGGGTAAGCCAGATTTTGAAATACGGTCATCGAGTCAAAGAGCGCTCCGCCCTGGAAGGCATAGGCCACTTTTTTGCGGATCTCTTGCCATTGCCGTTCTGAAAAATGAGTAACGTTAATATCTTCAATAAAGATTTCGCCGCTATCTGCTTTTTCAAGTCCGATAAGGCTTCTCAGTAAAACTGATTTTCCTGTACCGGAGCCGCCGACAAGACCAAGGCATTCGCCTTTTTTTACATAAAGTGAAACGCCTTCGTGCACCGATTTTGTTCCGTAGGACTTATGAAAATTTTTGACTTCAATTATAGCCATTTTTCCAACATCCAGAAGACTTTTCCTAAAAAGAAGTCTCCGATTAAGATCATGAGTGAAGATGTCACAACGGCTTTCCGAGTTGCCATACCTACTTCTTGCGTTCCGTTTTTTACAGTTAGTCCGAAGTAACAAGAGGGGATAGATATAAATAGCGAAAAGAAAAATGTTTTTCCAAAGCCTGCTAAATAGTCTCTTATATTTGCAGTATCCAGCGCACGTCTGTAATAAAACTGCGGATCAAGGCCTAACTCATTTACTCCAATCAGCCAGCCACCGGTGTTGCCGATCACGTTGGCCATCGCCACCAAGAGTGGAAGTATAATCAGACAGGCAATAATTCTTGGAAGTACAATTTTTTTGATGGGTGAAGTCCCTAAGGCGCGAATAGCATCTATTTGCTGAGTGACAACCATTGATCCGATTTCACTGGCCATCCCGGCACCAACACGGGCAGCCAGCATAAGGCTTGTGAACATCGGCCCGATTTCACGAAAGATCGTAGAGGCTACTAATCTTGGCACGTAAGGCTTACCACCGAATTTTTCAAGCCCGTAGCCGAATTGCAATGACATAACGGCGCCAATAGTTGCAGAAGTAACAAGAACAAGCGGAAACGACTTCACGCCGATCTGATAAATTTGTTCAGTGAGCAGTCCCCAATAGTGAGGTTTTCGGAATCCTTCACGTAAACAATCACGGGTCAACAATGTGACGCCACCATAAAATTCAAGTTGTTCAACGGCCCAGTCTTTAAAAGAGTGATTGTGTGAATCTGTCATTCAAACTGCAATCCTGCATTGAACCGGCTGAATTCGCCTTCATCTTGCTGTAAGGTTCCAGGTTTGCCTGACAAAGTACTGACATAGCCGCAAGATTTTCTGCGGAAGGAAATAGATTGAAGCTCGATCTGGGCGCCGTCCAATTCTGCCTGTACGGCTTTGAAAACCGCCGGCTTATTTTGGAAAGAAATGTTTTCTTCTTTTGCCACTTTAATGCTGGTTAGCGGCTCTTCCACCATTCGGTGAAGAACTGAAAGTGACGATGAAGAGTTCGGGTCGCATTCCGAAATAAAGGTGATTACATTTCCTGTGCGGGAGCTCTTCCATGAAGGGAATACAGAAGTTTTACTCTTAACAAATGGCGGGCCTGGATTCATTAACCGAACATCTTTACTGAAAGTTGGAGGGCTTCCTTGCAACATTGACGAAACACACGCGGTAAAGAGAATAGGAAATAGTGCGACAAGAATGGTAATGACGAGTTGTTTTTTCATGGTGTCGTATCATTATGTGATGATATTAAAGAGGCGTCGAGTCTAGTTCGAGAACGCGTTTTTTGAAGTGCCAACCGCGTGTTCGTGTCCGTCATGGAATTGGCAGGACGAGCCAAAATATTTGGACAAATTTTCCTAGTCTTTCATTTAAATGACTTTGAGCTTTGATTTTTTATGGCACTTGAAATGCTTTTTCCTTCTATTGATGAAAAAGCCATTTCTGATTTTAACTTTAGTCTTAGGGGTAGCGGGGGTAAAAAATGCCGTTGCTGCCGAAAATGTAAAAGCTGCTGTTTCTCTTGAAGGTGAAACCTTCAACTTCGAATTGGCAGGACAAAAGAACTGGGATTACGATTTAAAACGCGTAAAAGACGGTGCTACAACCAAAGTCCAGCTTCTGGTGAAGTCTTTAGACAGTTCAAGCGTAGAAGGAATAAAAAACATTAAGAATCCATTTGTGGAATCAATTCGCGCTACTCAGCATGCGGTTGATAACAGATGGATGATTGAATTTGTTTTAAAAAGCGACCGCGTAGAAACATTTGATTACTTAACTGATCAGCCATCTAAATTAATTGTCGACTTTTATGCTTCAGACACTCCCATTCAGGCTCCGATTGAGAGTCCGGGAAAAGGCGGCAAAGGTGCGGTTAAAAAACCTAAGTTTGTAACATTAGATCAAGCGCAAGATAAAGTTCAACGAGCACCTGCAGATGTAGATTACTTAAAAATTAATCCTGATGGTGGAATCGAAACATCTGTATTCCTGGCTAAATCCGGTCTTTTTGACGCCGGTGACGGACAGTTTAAGCGCTTTAATATTAATGACTCTGATTACAATGAAGAGTCTGTAATTAAAAGCAGAAGTAACTACTATTTGAAGTTTCCGGTTCTTGAGACTGATTTTTCTTTCTGGAAGAAAATGAAAGAAAATCCTCCTGAATATGAGATTAAGCCTGAAAACTCAGAAGAAAATAAGCAGGCGCGCCTGCTAAGAACATTGTTTGTAAAAAAACGCTACATGGTTTTCTTGCAGACACTGGATTGGTATAAAACTAAGTATCCGCAATCGAAGTACGATGAAATTTTGGCGTATATGAAGGGTGATGCCCTAGTAAAAATTTCAGAGGAGACTAAAGATAATGCGGCTTATGAGCAGGCACAGGCTGCTTACCGTCAGGCTTTAGATCAACACCCGAATTCAATTCTGGCAGAACGCACGTCATTGGTTACAGGCTTGTTGGCAAATGACCATACAGATTACATGCAGGCGGTCCGTCGACTTAATATTCACATTCAAAACGCAAAGTATGCAAAAAATGTTTCGGTTAGTTATGCGAAGCTGGCTTTAGCTTACAGCTATTCTAAAATGAAGCGTCTTGAAGAAGCTCTTGGGTTGTTGAATGAAATTGAAAAAGACACCAAAGACCCGCTGGTATTAACTGAGATCGCGGTTCGCCGCGGTGACTTTAATTTCTTAAACCGTAAATTTGATGACGCTATTTCGGCTTACGATAAAGCTGCAAAGAATTTTCCTTTGGTTTCAAAACTGTTTCCATCGGCTTACTTCAATAAGATGGAAGCTTTATTTTGGAAGCAAAAGTACAAAGACTCTCATAAGTCGGCGTTAGAATTCGCGCAGAACTTTCCAAGTCACGAATATGCTCCGTATGCATTAACCCGCGTTGGAGAGCTGCTTGAAATCATGGGTGGCGATCAAAGCAAATCAGTGGGCGCGTATTTAGAAACACATTTTCGTTACGGTAATAGCCCAAAAACGATTGTATCTAAGCTGCACTTAATGAGTACCCGTATGAAAAACATGAAGCCGGAAGAGCTGGAGCAAACGCTTGGTACCATGAACGAAATTGCCTCGAAGAGTGATCTTGAAAACGTAGATCAGTTCAAAGTGGCAATGCTGGCGGACGGATTCAGCAAACGCAGAGATTATACAAAAGCGATCGAAATTCTTTCGAATTTTTACCAGTCAAATCCGAGCCGTCCTGATGTTAAACAAGTTACTCAGCGAATTAGCAAGAATGTGGGCGATCAATTAAAATATTTATCTGATCTGGGTGATTACAAAACTTTATTAAAAACCTATAAGCAGTATGCGGATACTTGGTTAAAGACAGATAAGCGCATCGACACAGATTTTTTCTTAGGCCAATCCTATGAAAGTGCCGGTGCTTTTGAAGCCGCTCTTGAAAAATACAAGCAAGTGGAATCAGATCTTCATAAATTAGTAGGTTCACCGAAAGAAAAAGAGACCTATATTAATCAGTATCTTCCGACGATGGATCAGCTTTATTTGCGTTTGGCAAAAAACAGCGCAGAAAATCAGGCGCCGCAGGAAGCTTATCAATATTTAGGAAAAATTCAGAATCCATTGGGCTTATCTGATCCTGAACAAGTTGAAAGAGTCGCGTTGGCTTCTAAACTTTACGAAGCTAAAGGCGATCACGGCACTTCTATTCGGTATCTTTCGGAACTTTCTTCGTTGTGGGAAGGGGATCAGAAGTTGTCTCTTCCGGTTCAATTCAAATTGGCTGAAATGCAGCTGGGCCGCCACGATGCTGATGGGGCCATGGCGACCTATGCAAGATGTAAAGAAATTTTAGTAAATGATAAAGACGCCAGCGAGCAGGATTTAACTAAGCTGGTAAATTCTTACGCCGAGGTGTTAGTTGAGAACGGCCGGCAGGATGAAGCGATCAAAGCGATTGCAGAGGTTGTCGATCATTTTCCACAATACCACTTCAATCAAGAAAAATATTTGCTGGGCGATTTGCTGTTTAAAAAAGGCGAAGTGAAGCGCGCTGAATCCGTTTGGGAAAAAATTAAAGATGATAATGATAATATCTGGAAAAAGCTGGCTCAAGAAAAGTTGAAGCAGGCCGACTGGGATATCCATTACAAAAAGCACATTAAAAGAATTCCGGCGATGGCAAAAAAAGAGGAAGAAAAATGAGTCCTATTCAATACGGATCCTTCGAAGTACAAAGTCCTGTCATGCAAAATTTGCTGAAGCTTATAGGTCAAAATACGGATAAGAAATTTTTTATTATTATTGGTGGTGTCGGGTCGGGTAAAACGACGATGGTAAATTACATCAATAAGTGCGTGTTTGGCGGAGTTCAGCAGAATATTTTTGAGGATACTGAAGTTCCGGCCGATTTGACTTCGGCTATTGTCAGCACCATTAAAGAAGATGCTTATGACATTATTAAGCGATTTAATAAAGAACAGACTCTTATTATCGAAATGCCGAATTTATGCGACAGAAAAGCGGATATTATTGTTTTTACTCAGTTTTTCCTGCAAGTCTTAAGTTTAATGAACGGCACAAAGACAGCCAAATTAACCGATAAGGCTGCAGAAAAGCTCTTACAGTATAACTGGCCGGGTAATTTCCGTGAGCTGGAGGCCGTACTTGAAGAAGCGTTTGAAACTTCCTTAAAAGCCGACAACAAAGCGTTGATCGAACCTGAACACATTACGATTACACTTCCTACAGAAGGATTGGCGTTTAACATTGGTCAAAAGCTGGATGAAGTTGAAAGAAAGTATATTTTGCAGACGCTTTACTTTGTTCATCAAAATAGAACCAAGGCCGCAGAAATTCTTGGAATTTCTATTCGTACATTAAGAAACAAAATTAATCAGTATCGAGAGGAAGGTTATTTATGAGCAGTAATCTGTTCGACAAAACGACCGATGCATTGGCGTCGTCTCTGGCTTTACGCCAGGTTCGCCACAATGTGACCTCGGCCAATATTGCCAATGCGGAAACTCCGAACTATCACGCGAAGAAAGTGGATTTCGAAGACGCTTTGGCAAAAGCGCTTGATATGGACGGCACAAACAGTTTGGGAACTTCTCACGGCGATCATTTCGCTGTCGGCGGTCAACCTGCGGTAGAGCCGGGAATTTACGAGAACCCTGATGTAGCCGTAAACAACGACGGCAATACTGTGGATCTTGAAAAAGAAATGTCGGCACTGGCGGAAAACTCGATTATGTACAAATCTGCCTTGCAACTTATTAACAAAAAAATGGCGGCAATGAAATACGCCATCAGTGAAACCCGGTAGGTAGTTAGATGGCAGATTTTTTATCTGGTTTTAGAATTGGCGGAAGTGGTATGGCGGCCCAGCGGGCGCGCATGAACACAATTTCGTCTAATTTAGCGAACATAAACACTACCCGTACAGCTGAAGGTGGCCCGTACCGCCGTAAGGACGTGGTTTTCACGGCCATGCCGGATACGAAATCTTTCGGTGAGGTCCTGAATGTAGATGACCCGAAAGCAGACTTTAATCGGGTTCAGGTCACTGATGTTGTCTATGATAAGAAGGCCCCGTTACTGAAGTATGAACCACATCATCCGGATGCGAATGAAGAAGGATACGTAGCCTATCCCAACATCAACATGATGGAAGAAATGACTAATATGGTACAGGCTCAGCGCTCGTACGAGGCTAACGTACAGGCTGTGCAAGCCACTAAAGATATGGCTTTAAGTGCACTCGAAATTGGTAGATAATAATTAGAGCTGTAGCTCTCGTTAAAGAGAGCAAAGTTCTGTGATTCAACATAGTTAGGGAGTATAGACCATGGATGGTTTTACAATCTCAAATGCGAACCGGTTCCTGGAAACAGGAAGTTTGGATAACAAATCCGTAAAGTTGGAACCATCGGTTTCAACCAAAGAGGCGGGGCCATCGTTCGCCGCCACTCTCACAGAAGCAGTCAACAACGTAAATAATCTTTCTCTCGAAGCAGACAGAAAAGCGCAAGAACTTGCGACGGGAAAATCCGATGACATTGCCGGCACAATGATCGCGACTGAAAAAGCCGACATCGCATTACGTGCGATGGTTCAAGTTAGAAATAAAATTATAGATGCTTACCAAGAAATCATGAAGATGCAGGTGTGATGTGAATAAGATTTTTACGGGTATCATTGGTCAGTTTAACGAATTTTATAAGTCACTGGGGCCGACTAAGCGTCTGGCGTTACTGGCTTCATTATTCATCGGCTTTGTTGCTATTTGTTCGGTCATGTTTATGGCTTCAGGAAAAGACTACTCAGTTTTATTCACAAACATCCCGAGCGATCAGGTTCCGGTGTTGATTGAAAAACTTAACAGCAAAAACATTCCTTACGTTTTAACTGACGACGGAAAAACAATTAAAGTC
This sequence comes from Pseudobdellovibrio sp., assembly GCA_025449725.1. Classification (GTDB taxonomy): domain Bacteria; phylum Bdellovibrionota; class Bdellovibrionia; order Bdellovibrionales; family Bdellovibrionaceae; genus Pseudobdellovibrio. The sequence continues at coordinate 1,435 of JANWIU010000090.1, read as the reverse complement.
CCTAAAGATTATTTGCATGCCACACAAATGCAATTGATGTCTGAAGTCGGTTCTTCAAAAATGGGAAGCATTGGGCTAGAGCTTTTTGACAAACAGGATTTTGGCATTAACTCTTACGCTCAAAAAATTAATTACCAGCGCGCTTTGCAAGGTGAATTAATGCGCGCTGTAAATACTTTAACTCCGGTTAAGCAGTCTAAAATTATCTTAGCTTTGCCTGCTAAAAAAACCATGATGGAAGAGTCGTCTCCGCCATCAGCTTCTGTTGTTGTTGAATTACACCCCGGTAAAGAGCTTTCTGCAGAGCAGGTTCGCGGTATTCGTTATTTAGTTGCAAATGCAGTTGAAGGAATGGACGTAGAACGCGTAACCGTTATTGATGACCGCGGTAAAATGATTTCACGTGTTTCTGATGGCGCTACCGGCGCATCAAATGAAATCATGGAGTTAAAATCTAAAGTTGAAAAAGAATTAGAAGGCCGTATCGAAACTATTCTTTCTAAAGTAGTAGGTAACGGTAAAATTGTCGCGAAGGTTGATGCGACCATTAACAATAAAGTTGTGACTGCGGTTGAAGAAAGCGTAGATCCGGATAAAACAGCGATCCGTTCTCAGACCTCGCAAGAAGAGGCTTTAGATGGTTCTCGTACAAGTCCGACAGGCGTGCCGGGATCTCGCTCTAACATTCCAGGGGCAGAAGACAATAATGGCCAAGTGGGCTTCCGCCAGGACGTGAAGAAAGAATTAAAAACAATTAACTACGAAGTTCCGAAAACAGTTAAAAATATCAAAGAAGCAGCCGGTGCAGTTGAGAAAATCTCTGTTGCGGTTTTGATCGACGGTGTGAATGCCACAGTGACAAAACCTGATGGAACAACTGAAACAAAATGGTCTCCGCGCACTCCTGAAGAGGTGGCTAAATACGAAAACCTTGTTAAGAGTGCAATTGGTTACGTTGGTGCCCGTGGTGACAGTGTTCGGATCGAATCAATTCAGTTTCAACCTGAAGATTTCTCTGAATCAGAAAAAATCTTAACGACACTTGAGAAGAAGAAGCTGGTTCAGTCATTGTTCAAATGGGGTTTGTTAGGTTTCGCGATGATGCTGTTCTTCTTCATGGTGATCCGTCCGTTTATGCAATGGATTACAGATTCTTTCACCGATTCAGTTGAAGAAATGTTGCCGCGTACAATTGAAGAACTTGAAGAGCTGCAGTCTGTTGACAACTCTTTACCTGGATTAGGAAATGTTCTTCCGATTCTGCAGGAGTCTGTCGACCCTGAAAAAGCGGAAAGTGAATTGTTAAAGGACCGTATTATTACGTTAATGCAAAAAGATGAAGAAAAAGCCTCAAGCGCCATTAATATGTGGGTTGCGAGGAAGGAATAAGAATGAAAATCGGAAGATTTGAAAACCTTGAATACGAACAGCTTCG
>JANWIU010000089.1 GCA_025449725.1 Pseudobdellovibrio sp. | reverse complement strand
GACGACTCCAAAAAAAGAAGCGGAATCTAAGCCTAAAGATCCTAAGCAAGAAAAAATTAATACAGAAAAACCTATTCAGCCTGTCGAAGTTAAAATCATCCCTAAGGTACAAACTCCAGAAGCCCTTTTAAAAAATGTTAATAACCTCAGTGTTGCCAATAACCTGATTGAAAATACGCTTTCACTTAACGAATTAGAAGCTGCAGCGGCAGATCCGTCCTTGTTGTCTTTCAAGCCGCAGTTGTTGTTAAAAATCGGCAAAACTTATCAAAAGAACAAAGATGATGCCCGCGCCGGGGAATATTATCGCTCGTTAACAACAATGTACCCACAAAGCGTTTATTCGACCCAGGCTGCGGTTTTACTTGCGGCCCTACAATCTACTTCAGAAACTGACGCCAGCGTCATAGGCGCCATTTTACCGCTTACAGGACGCAACTCCAGCGTAGGTCAACATGCGCTTAATGCCATTCGCCTCGGCCTCGATATCAATAAGGGTGAAAAAAAATTCCGTATCGCCTTATTTGATTCTCAAAGCGACCCTGATTTGGCTGCAAAGGGCGTAGAAAAGCTGATCAATGAAGATAAGGCTATTGTGATACTCGGCGGCTTTTCAGCCAAGGAGGCCACTTCTATCGCATCGAAGTCGGAACTTTTCAGTGTTCCGTTTATTGCTTTCTCACAAAAGCCGGGCCTGACCAATTTAGGCGAATATGTTTTTAGAAATGCCTTAACGCCGGAAATGCAAGTGGACCGCCTGGTTTCCTTTGCGTTTGATAAACTATCTGCAAAACGTTTTGCCATCCTTTACCCGAACGATTCTTATGGCGTTGAATTCAGTAATACCTTCTGGGATCACGTTCTCGCACGCGGTGGCCAGGTAACGGCCGCACAAACTTATGATCCTAAGACTAATGATTTTTCTGAGCCTATTCAGAAAATGGTTGGAACTTACTACGAAGAAGTTCGCAAAGATGAACTGAAGCAGCGTCTTGAAGAAATAAAAGCAGACGCCAAGAAAAAAGAAAAAGAAAGCAGAACTAAAGGTGAGGCAAAAACAAAACCGGTTAAAAACCAACGCGACAGCTACGCTGAAGCCAACATTCTTCCGCCGATAGTTGATTTCGATGTCGTGTTTGTACCTGATAACAGCCGCGCTCTCGGCCAGGTGTTGGCGTTTATGAAATTCAATGATGTGGTTGACATGAATTATCTAGGTACTAACTTGTGGAATTCTGCAGATCTTCCTAAGCGCGCAGCCAATGAAGATGCGGGAATTTATTTTGCGGGTGCCTTTGATATGAACGACACAGAAATTCGCGAATCTGCGTTTTTTAAGGAGTATGTCGAAATTTACAACGAAGAACCTACTATCGTTGAACTACAGGCCTACGAAGCGACGAAAATTGTGAAAGAACAAATTTCGTCAGGCGTTTCCGGGCGGGAGTCTCTTGCCGCAGCCCTGCGTGGCCTTGGCTCTACAAAAACTGTCACGGGCCCTGTGGAAATGAACTCACAACGGGAATTAGTGCACCCTGTTCACATCTTAATGCTGGACTCAGGTGTAGTTAAAAAAGTTCAATAGCCCCTATATTGAATCTGAGCCCAAATTTCGATAAATAAAATTTTTTTATTAAATTTTTTAACCTCTTTTACCCCATTCCCTTGTCTTAAATTCCAATTAAACGACGCCTCAAGTTAGAGACGTGGATTAAAAATATTAAGACAGGAGGTCTTATGGATTTAGTAAGTACATGCAAACAGAAACTTTTAAAGATGAAAGCCGATTTACTGAATCGCGCGAGACAAGCCGCTGCCGATTTTAATCAAATCGATAAAGCTGCCGGTGATGAAATCGATCAATCGGCTGCCCATCAGGAAGAACATGCCTTCCTGGTAAATCAAGACAGAATTAAATCTCAATTATTGGAAGTTGAATTTGCTTTAGCTCGCATAGAAAACGGGACATACGGTATCTGTGAAGAGACTGAAGAAAAGATAGAAACAGATCGTTTGTTGGCCATACCTTGGACTAGACTGAGCATAGAAGGTGCAGAAATCCGCGAGTCTGCCCAAAAAAGGTTTGCTAACTAAGTTTCGGGGTCAATAGAAGCAAGAACTTTGCCTAAAATATTTAAGTTGATTTGCTGCTTGATACGTCACACAAGTTAGGTCTTTTTTTAGTGACATCGGGGACTTAGCAGAAGATATTCCCTCCTACATTCGGAACATTTATCTAGGAGGGGAATTAGATGAAGAGCACCGAAAGTAATTCGTATGAAAACGACTTACAGCACATCAAAAAATCGCTACTTGAACAAAAAAGTGAAATCCTGAACAAGAGTATGGAGTTCAAAAGCCAGCAGCATTCTTCACAGAAGGCCGCTGACGAAGCCGACGCTGTCGTTCAGAATTTACAAGATAATTTAAACATTCAATTACACGAAAGAGATCGTCATTCATTAATTTTGATTGATAAAGCTCTTTCGAAATTTGCTAACAACACTTACGGTGTTTGCGATTCTTGCGGCGATGAAATTTCATTGAAGCGCTTGAAAGCACGCCCGTTGGCTGTACGCTGTGTTGCATGCGAAGAGGAATTGGAATCTTCAGGCAAAGAACTTCTTCAGTAACCTTTTATTCAAGGACTGAGAGTTCTTTGACATGGATGTCTTCTTTAATTGCGGCTCAGCTGCAGTCTGATTGCGGTCCTACCGCATCTTTAACTGAGGCTTAGGTCGGGCCTTCAACACGACCTTATAATTTTTTAATCCGGATACTGTTTTTAATTTCGTTTTCATAGTGAAATTTTTCATTTAATAGCTCTGTTTTTATCTCTATTTTATAGGCCTTCAGTCTTGTTTTTTCTCAATATATCAAAACCAGACATTTTCCAGACCTAAAAAGGATTAAGCGTTTTTCAAAAGACTCCGAATAATTCTGTAGGAAACAGGAGTCACAGATGACATTTGACAATCAAAACGTAGAAATTCCACAAACACTGCCAATGTTACCGGTACGCGATATCGTCGTATTCCCATATATGATTATTCCGCTCTTCGTCGGCAGAGAATCATCGATTCGCTCTGTGGAAGAAGCTTTAACTAAAAGAGATCGTTTGATCTTCTTGGCTTCGCAAAAAGATATCACGGAAGAAACTCCAACTCCTGAATCAATTTACGAAACAGGTACTGTCGCTAAGATCATGCGCATGAGAAAACTTTCTGATGGCCGCGTGAAAATCTTAATCCAAGGTGAAGCCAAAGCAAAAATCAAAGCTTTCACAAAAACCAGCGGTACATTTGAAGTATCAGTAGAAAAAGTTGAAGATACAGTTAATGCTGCAGACGCAACTGAAATCCAAACACTGGTTAAAAAAGCAAAAGAGTGCATTGAAAAAACAATCGCTCTGGGCAAAGCACTTTCTCCGGATATCCTTTTAGTATTAGATGATGTTACTGATCCAGGACGTATTGCTGATTTGATTGCAAGCAATATGGGATTAAAAGTTGTTGATGCTCAAAAAGTTTTAGAGACAACAAATACAAAAGACCGTTTGGCTTTAGTTTGCCAATTGTTACAAGCTGAACTTGATGTATTAACAACTCAAGTTAAAATCCGCGGCAACAACCGTGGTGAAGATAATCGCGGTCAACGCGAAAACTTCTTACGTGAACAAATGAAAGCCATCAAAAATGAGTTAGGTGAACAACAAGACTCTAAATCTGAAGAGATGGATGAATTAAAAAATAAAGTGATCGCCGCCGGTATGCCTGAAACTGTTCAAGCTGAATGCTTAAAACAATTAGGCCGTCTTGAGCGCATGCATCCGGATGCAAGTGAAGCCACTATGGTTCGCACTTACTTAGACTGGATGGTTGATCTTCCTTGGAGTAAACAATCTGAAGATAAAATTGATATCACAAATGCAAAAACAATTTTAGATGACGATCACTATGATCTTCAAAAAGCTAAAGACCGCGTTTTAGAATTCTTAGCGGTAAGAAAATTAAAAGCGACGATGAAAGGTCCAATCCTTTGCTTCAGTGGTCCTCCGGGGGTAGGTAAAACATCTCTTGGTCGTTCAATCGCAAAAGCAATGGGCCGTGAATACTTCCGAATCGCTCTTGGCGGCGTAAAAGATGAAGCCGAGATCCGCGGTCACAGACGTACATACGTAGGTGCAATGCCGGGTAAAATAATCCAGGCTTTGCGTCAGGCTAAAACAAGAAATCCTGTTATCGTATTAGATGAAATCGATAAAATGGCTTCTGACTTTAAAGGTGACCCGTCATCTGCGATGTTAGAGGTGTTGGATCCGGAACAAAATGCAACGTTCCGTGATAACTACTTAAACGTTGATTTCGATCTATCAAATGTATTGTTCATCGCAACAGCTAACGTTGTTGAGAACATTCCTGCCGCTCTTCGTGACCGTATGGAAATGATCAGCATCCCTGGTTACACAGAGAACGATAAACTGTTAATCACTAAGAAGCATTTGATCGACCGTCAGGTTGAAGCAAACGGTATCACTGCTGAAAATATCAAGTTCACAGATGAAGGTATCAAAGCCTTAATCGCAGGCTACACTCGCGAAGCAGGTCTTCGTAACCTTGAGCGTGAAATTGGTTCAGTTTGCCGTAAAGTAGCTAAAAAAGTTGTAATGAATGAATCTAATTATGTAGAAGTAAACGCGCAAACGGTTGGCGAACTTCTTGGCCCTGCACGCTTCACTCGTGAAGACAAAATGTTGGAATCCAATGTTGGTGTTGTTCAAGGTTTAGCATGGACTCAGGCCGGTGGCGAAGTTCTGTTGATCGAAGCACTTAAAATGAAAGGTAAAGGCAGCCTTTTACTGACAGGCCAACTGGGCGATGTCATGAAAGAATCAGCTCACGCTGCAATGTCTTACGCCCGCGCTCACATGGATGAGTTGGGAATTGATCCTGAAATGTTTGAAAAATTTGATGTTCACGTTCACTTACCGGCTGGTGCTATCCCTAAAGATGGCCCGTCAGCAGGTATCACTTTAACAACTGCGCTTGTAAGTTTGTTAACAGGAACTCCTGTTAGAAACGACATCGCAATGACAGGTGAAGTAACATTACAAGGCCGCGTTCTTCCTGTCGGTGGTATCCGCGAGAAGTGCTTAGCCGCTCTTAACTTGGGTATCACAAATGTTATCGTTCCGTTAGCTTGTGCTAAGGATTTAGAAGACATTCCTACTCAATTTAAAGAGAAAATGAATTTCATCTTGGCAGAAAACCTAGATGAAGTGTTCGCAGTGGCTTTTGAAAAATCAGAGCGTTTTACAAAACGTTTGGTTACTAAAAAAGCTGAAAAGAGATCGAAATCTGACACTGCTGCTGCTTAATAACTTAAGCTGAAACAGGTCATCCCTTAAAAAGCCGGATTCTAAATCCGGCTTTTTTTATTTATAAATTTTCTTTAAAAGTCTAGTTAGCGCTTAACCGGCGCTGGCGCGGGTTTTACCGGGGATGTGGTCACTGGTGGCTTCATCTGAACCGAATCAAAAAGTGGAACTAAAGATTCTTTTTGAAAGAATGAAGATTCCATTTCTATAAGTTTTTGTCTTAAAGCACTGTTTTGAAACATTTTTAAATATTCCAGATCGTTTATATTTAAAAGCACTCTTGCTTTTGATTTCCAATTTTCTTTAAATCTTTTTGATGCTTCTTTTGAAAATTCCGGACTGCGTATGTAATCAAATTTTTTGTCTAACTTTCCCGATTGTCTGCGGTAGTATCCGAGAATCCAGTCAATATCAATTTCATTGTTAAAAACCAAATTGTAATAGTCTTCCAGCGCCGCCTCGTACTTGCTGCCGCTGTTTTGGACGGCATTTCCTGCATTAGCGGCCGTCGCCGTCGGACTTTGCGCAAATGCAGTTATCCAAAAAATATTTACAACGACGCAAACCAGAGGCTTAAAGAAAGAATGCAAAATAGTTCGTAAATAGTCCGAGAACATGGCTCTATTAGATAAGCTTTAACATCAATTGTAAAGTGCATAACTGTAATAAAAAAATTGTTTCATTAACATTTCTTAACTGCAGAGTGACAATTTGCGACAAGCTCTTCCTAATGAGACGTGCTGTTTTCTTTCTCAATACGCAACAGAAATTCCTGAAGAACTCTGGCAATTTCAGTATTAGTCGCTTCGTTATAGTGTCCGTCTTTCTTAAAAAACGAACTTGCCGGCTTATCTTCCTTAAATACTTCAAGAGGAAACAAGCACTTTAAATTCAAATCTTTACAGATATCAAAGAAGCTTTTTGCTGCGAATTCTGCGCCCTTTTTATTTTTTCGATGGGCATCTAACATGTCATAATCCGGAAACAACACAACAATGGGAATACTGTTTTTAGAAATAGCGGTCTTTGAATACTTTTCGAGAATAAACTTAAGCAGAGCCCGGTTTTCAGCATTACCCCAAATTGTTTCTAATCGATCACTTAACATTTCTTTCCAAATAAAGTCACTTACCAGCAACTTCGAAAAGGGAAACGAAAAAGATGGGTTAAGCTTTTTGCTACGTTCAGGATCCGCATCCATCAATTCTAAAATAAATTGGGTTTCCAATAAATTCGGTAATTCTTCTATCGATTGAATTGGATTGGGAACTAATTGATACTCAGTGCCGTTCCATTTATATAGAGGCTTAGTTAAAATGGGAATTATATCTTTCGCGTGGTGGTTAAATCGCCAGTAATTTGTTCTGGCACGCTTAAGATCGTCAGTTATGAAACCAAAGATGACATATTTTGAATTTAAGCGAGAAATTTTTTCTTCAAAGGCCCAATATATCTGATCAATGCCATAACCAGGCCCACCAAAATTTAATACAGCTCG
>JANWIU010000088.1 GCA_025449725.1 Pseudobdellovibrio sp. | reverse complement strand
TTGTGTATTTAGCTTTAACTTCATTCCAAGGATCTTCAGTTAATTGTTTTAAACCTAAAGATACGCGCTCTTTTTCAGTGTCGTATTTTAAGATTTTAACTGTGATCTCATCACCAACGTTGATTAACTCAGAAGGATGTTTTACACGGCCCCAGCTCATGTCTGTGATGTGTAGTAATCCGTCTAAACCGCCAAGATCAATGAACGCACCGTAATCAGTTACGTTTTTAACAAGACCTACAACAGTAGCGCCTTCTTTCATTGTATCAGCTGTTTGTGCTTTCAAGCTATCGCGCTCTTCTTCAAGAATTGCACGGCGAGAAAGTACGATGTTTCCGCGTTTTTTATTAAATTTGATAACTTTGAATTTATATTTTTTGCCCAGGTATACATCCATGTTGCGAACAGGACGTAAATCAATTTGTGATCCAGGCAAGAATGCTTTAACTCCGATATCAACTGATAAACCGCCTTTAACTTTCGCTACGACAGTACCTTCAATGATTTCTTCATTTTCAGCAGCTTTAGAAATATCAGTCCACGCACGTAACATGTCGGCTTTGTCTTTTGACAATGCGATCATGCCGTTCTCGTTTTCGATACGGTCAATTAAGACCTCGATTTGGTCGCCGGCTTTTACTTGGCGAACACCGTCAACGACTCTAAATTCGTTGATTGGAATCAGACCTTCTGATTTGTAATTGATGTCAACTAAGACATAGTCTGATTGAACTTCAACAACAGTACCAGTGACGACGTCACCAACTCTGAAATCTTGTTCTTTTGTTGAAGCTGAGAAAAGTTTTTCAAACTCTTCACCTGCTGCTTGATGGGTCAAGCCAGGATTTGCTGGGATCTTAGCGTCTTCTGCATCCAGTAGGGCTAAAACCGATTGTTTTTCTTTTTGGCTCTTGCTTAATGTTTTGTTCATGTTCTTTCTTTTTTCCTCCCGCGCAAAGGGTCCTCAATGGAACTCTAGGGCTAGACACGTAGTTCTAGGGGGTTTTGTAACTACCGTCAATCACAGAGTTTTAGGGTACGGTTGCTTGTTTTTTTGGCTGCTTTTCAGGGTTAATATCGACTTTAAAATCGTCATCTGGACCCTAAACAGGGAGCCAACTTAAGAATGAGGGCTTCTGGCCAGGACAAGTGGTGGACAGAGGCCTTGGCAGCGACCTAAACTTCCCCCATGTTCCCCCGTAAAAAAGTTGCCTTTGTCACTTCTGAAGCCGATCCCAATTTAATTCCGGACGACCGTATGGCTATAGCTCCGCTGGAAAAACTGGGAATCGATGTTGAAGTTTTGGTTTGGGACCGCCCGGGTCAAGACCTGGGGTCATACGACGCATTCATTTTTCGGTCTTGCTGGAACTACCACCGAAAACATTCTGAATTTGTTACCTGGCTAAATGGTTTACGCTCATTACATATTCCGGTTTTTAATCCTGTCGAGACAAATATTTGGAACTTGAGCAAAAAATATTTATTGGATTTAGAAAGTTGCGGAATAGTAATTCCAGAAACCGTTTTTTTACCCGGCCATTCATTTAAGGAAGATCATTTAGAACATTACCTTGAATCCATTCCATCTGAGAAGGTTGTTATTAAGCCGGCCGTTTCATTAAACGGCGAAGACACCTATTTGTTTGAAAGAACCGAATCAACTGCGATAAAAAGCAAGTGTTCTGAAATCAATAGCACAAGAGACCTTCTGCTTCAGCAGTTTATTCCGGAAATTCAGACCGAAGGTGAAATTTCCCTGATTTATTTTAATAAGCAGTACTGTCATGCCATTCGTAAAACTGCTAAAAAAGGTGAATTCAGAATTCACGAAGAACACGGCGGCACGCGCGTTGCTTACCTACCCGACGCAGCAGAGCTGCACTTTGCAAATTCCGTCGTCGATACGATTACGGAAGATCTTTTATTTTGCCGTGTCGATATTGTAAAAAGCGGAAGTAAAATTTATTTGATCGAGCTGGAAATTCTGGACCCTATGCTGTTTTTAGGAATGGATCCAAAAGCGCCGCAGCGCTTTGCAAATGCAATTGATGAAGTCCTCAATTCTGACGGACTTATTTTTATGTAATTTCTGCCTTCAAAGATTCTAAAAATATTTTCATTGTTTGAAGACGTTTTTCACCTTCAATCCGTGCTGAAGGTGTATTTAACTTTTCTGTTAGCTTAAGTAATTTTATAAAAAAATGATCAACTGTATTTGTCCGGTCATCGGGTTCTCTGGTTTCACAAAAAGGATCTTGCGAGTGGTAAATAGCACGTTTGGCAACACCGCTGAAGGCCAGGCAGCGCGCTATTCCGATCGCACCGATGGCATCTAACCGGTCTGCATCCTGAACTACACGTGCTTCAAGTGATTGGGCCTCTACACCGGCAGAAAAACTGTGAGCCTGAACAGCGTGATGAATGGCTCTGTAATACTTTTCCGGGTAATTCCAGGATGCCAATAATTCGATACATCTATCAGCTGAAATTTTAGAAGCCTCGGCACGCCTGGCATCTGTTTTTGAAATGTAAACACAGTCATGCAAATAAGCCGCAGGAATGACAACATTTAGGTCTGCACTTTCAGACGCAGCCAATTTTTTTGCCAGTTGCACGACTCGGTTTACATGCAAAATATCATGAGAAGGATCAGGGTTTTGTCGGCAAAGTTCATCCATGTATTCGTGACATTTAATTTCAATTGATTGCATTCACAAAATTTAGCCCAGCCTTTTTGTAAGGTCATTAGCAGATTTATTCAGGAATCGGTGTCAAAAAATTAAAGTTTCTAATGGCATGGAAATTTCATTGTAAGAGCTCAATGCATTTATTAAACACAATCAGTGTCAAAGTAACATCGTTTGGGAGGAATATGAAATTTTTTGCACTTTTTTTAGCCACTATGGTTTTGTCTGTCCAAGTTTGGGCACAAAGTTTAAATCAGTTTTACTATGAAGAAGGTAACGCATTGATGTGGCAACAGCGTTATGCGGCCGCTCCTTCCGGATCATGGGAAGAACAACAAGCCAGACAATCCCGCGACATGTCCATTCAACGAGCATTACAAGCGGCAAGTCCTTACGCCTTTCAAGGAATGGACTGGACGCAAATTGAAAATTTCGCAGACCAAATGAACAGCAAATTTAACTCTGCACCAAGTGGTGGCGCGATTGAAAGTATGTATCGTCAAGTCAGAGATACCGCTTACCAAGCCTTCAATCAGGCGCTTCAGTATTACGTACAATATTACTCAGCTGATTGGAGACAATTATTGAACTTAGCTGCGCAGCTAGATGCAAAATTCAACGCGGCACCAAGCGGATCGCAAAAAGAAAGAGCCTATAATCAAGCGCGACAACTGGCTTATAACCGCGTTCCACAATCTATTGAAGAAGAGCTGAGCCGCACATGGGATTATCGGGCCATTGAGACTCAGGCTGATTACTTTACTCAGCAGTTCAATGCGGCTCCGTCAGGATCTTTAAAAGAAAATATCTTTAGACAGGCGCGTACCTCTGCTTACAATCACGCGTATCAAAGATTTTCTCAACAAGCGTATTCAATTCCACAGTATCAACTTTGGCAAATTCAAGAAGAATACAACAACCGTTTCAATGCAGCACCATCGGGCTCACTTCTGGAAAGTTATTGCCGACAAATTCGTGACTTAGCACGCAGCTTGATCCGTAACTAACAATTAAAAAGAATTTACAATCCATACGAACTTGCTAGGCTGAATCATGTCCTTCACAAGTTCGTATTTTTTTATCTTTTTTGCCATCCTTTATTCGAGCTTTTTGGCAACAAAGTCTAAAACAAATTTACGAAACGTAGTCTTAGCCGCGGCCAGCTTCTATTTCTACTCCTATAGCAACTGGTTCTATACCTCGATACTTATCGCCTTGACGGTTATTGATTACTTTCTTGCAAAATCTATTGATAAAGAAACCGATGAATCGTGGCGAAAGCGAAAGTGTCTTTTTAGTATTTTGTTTAACTTAACACTTTTGATCGTCTTTAAGCTGACAGTTTTCAGAGTACTTTTGTGGTCGGCATTCCCGCAAATTGCAGAGGTTGTGGGCCCTTCGGCTGTTTCGAACATGGTCATTCCGCTCGGGATCTCATTTTACACGTTTGAAAGTATGAGTTACATCATCGACATCTACCGGCGGGAAGTAAAGCCTGCTAAATCCATAATAGATTACGCACTTTTCATTTCGTTTTTTCCGCATTTAGTAGCAGGCCCGATCATCAGAGCAAAAAAATTCCTACCACAAGCCGCCTCACCCACAAATGTGTCAGAAGAAGATTTTTGGAGCGGTATAAACCGGTTCTTTTTAGGTTGTTTCAAGAAATTATTGTTAGCAGACATACTTGGATTAGTTGTAGTAGATCATGTTTTCAAAAGCCCCAACGACTATTCACAATTGGAACTGATTGTGGCCGCCTATGCTTATACTTTTCAGATTTATTTTGATTTCTCAGCCTACTCGGATATGGCTTTGGGACTTTCCAAATCTTTAGGATTTTCTCTTCCGGAAAATTTCGACAAACCATTCACCTCCACGTCTATTAAAGAGTACTGGCGACGGTGGCATATATCTTTGTCATCTTGGCTAAAAGACTATGTCTATATCCCTCTTGGTGGGAACAGAAAGGGACTTTCGCGGACCTATCTCAACTTATTTTTGACGATGTTTATAGGCGGGTTTTGGCATGGCCAAATCCTGAACTTTGCGTTTTTCGGAGCCTATCATGGAGGCCTTGTTGTTATTAATCATTTCTGGGATAAAAAAATAAAATGGGCCCCTCCTAGAGTTTTTAGTATTCTCGCGACATTTCATCTGGTGGTTATTGGTCTTATTATGTTCCGATCAGAAAACACCCCGAAACTTTTGGATTTTTATTCAGGCATGTTGAAGAATTCTGTCGGTACAGACATAAATAAATTATTTCTTTTGAAAACCGCCTTACTGATTCTGGCTTTAACTGTCACTTACCTAGGTGCAAAAGACTTTAAAACTAAGATTATAAATTATCTGACCCAGCGAAATTACTTTGTAAAAATAGTTTTTGTATCACTTTCGATTTTAATTACGTTAACGATGAATTATCAATTTAAACCGTTTATATACTTTTACTTTTGAGGACGATGACAACTATTAAGTTTTTTAAAATAATGCTCTTGGTGCTGATAACGGTCTTTCTCTGTGACCGGTTAGGACTGTATTATTTTAATCAACATATCGATATCAGGCGCGTTCGGGTCAGACAGAACTTTCCTTTAAACGACATCGGAATTCGTGAAGACTTAAACTTACAGGAACTGGTATCCTTACAAAAAGAAAAGATAATATTGCTTGGAAACTCGGTCGTTTATGGATTCAGAGAACCTGATCGTCAAAAAACTGTTGCCGGCGCTTTGCAATCCGTATTTGACAACGCAAAGTCGCAGAAAGCGATAAAGGTTATAAATGCCGGCTTAGACGGTGAAAACATCTGGACCGAATTCCCTTTCCTGAAAGACAAGCTTTTGAAAGCGAATCCGAAGATTGTAGTGTGGATCATTGGCCCCAATGATTTTGAAAGTCGTCCTACGAAGCAGGACGCAGCTCCGTATGAAGAAAGGATTAATGCAAACGGAACCAAAACGCGGTGGTACGAGCTGTCTTTTTACCGTGAGCTTTCAAGGTTCTTATTTTTACAATTAAACGTTTTTATATCCGACTGGAACACTAATTCTGAATACGATATGAACCTGACTGCTACAATCTTAAAAAATCAAGATGAAGCCACACTTACGAATTTATCCGGCGAAATTCAGCAACTGGGAACTCAGTTAAAGCAAAGAAATGTTCAGTTTCTTGCCGTTTTTATTCCTACTCGGCACTTCAATAAAAACTTTGAATGGAAAGATGCGAACTCTTTCGTGAAATTGGAATCCATCTTGAATACTTTAAATATTCCCCATGTTCAATTTTTTGAAAATTTTAAGAGTGATTGCGAAGACTGCTTTATCGACTACGAACACTTCAATGAAAAGGGAAACCTCTTTTTTGCAAAATTGCTGCATTCTGAAATACAGAAACGCTATCTTTACTGACGGTTTAGCCGCGAATTCTCTCAATAGAGAAATTGTAGATTTTTTTCACTACTTCCTCCAATGTCATCTCAGTTGTATCGACGACCATTGCTTCCGCCGGCACCTGTAAAGGCGCAACTTTTCTTGTGGAGTCCTGCTGATCGCGCTGCTTTTGCTGAGCTGCCAGATCCTGCTGATTTAATCCTAATTCTTGTGCGCGTCTCTGAGCCCGATGCTCTGAAGAGG
>JANWIU010000087.1 GCA_025449725.1 Pseudobdellovibrio sp. | reverse complement strand
GCCGCCGCCATTACCGCCGCCGCCTGGATTGCTATCGTCATCATGGTCGTCGTCGTTGCCGTGGCCGTTGTTGCCATCGTCATTGCTGCCTTCATCGCCGCCGCCATTGCCACCATCATCTGGAGGATTATCTATGCCGCCGCCATTACCGCCGCCGCCTGGATTGCTATCGTCATCATGGTCGTCGTCGTTGCCGTGGCCATTGTTGCCATCGTCATTGCTGCCGTCATCGCCACCATCATCTGGAGGATTATCTATGCCACCGTCATCGCCACCGTCATCTGGGGGATTATCTATTCCGCCGCCTTCGCCACCATCATCTGGAGGGTTGTCTCCGCCGCCGGAAATAATTTCTTCGCCGTCAGTATCTCCACCGCTAATTGTTGTAGTTGTAACAGTGTTAGAAGCTAATAAACCGCTGAATCGTTGTTCGCGATCTTCTTCATCATCAACAAGTAAACCTTCAATGCCGCGATCTTTTGCTTTAGCTGCAAATTTAGAAGCTTCATGACGATTACGAGCGGCAATTTTTTTGCCTTCGTTGTCTTTAAATGCATCTTCATAATCTTTTTTGAAGACGTAAGCGTTACGAGCCATTGCTCCGGGCATTACTACCGCATGAACATGTGCTGCATACATTGCTATTGCTAACGAGATGATAAGATTTTTTTTCATCGAAATTCCTCTTTGATTATCGTTACTAATTTCTTTAGTTAACTTGTACAGCCGGATACTACATTGAGAGTTAATAAATAGCTATTTAGAATTTCAGAAATATTAATTTTTTATATCACGAGAAAAACAGTTCACATTTTAGAAAAAATAGTCACTGACCATTACTGCAGAAGCATTTAAAACTGTGTAAAATTAGATAGTTACTTCAACGCAACCTGGGTTTTTTCGTAATAAAAGACAAAAAATGGCTAACTGATGAAACCTTAATCAGTAATTTTTACAATTCAATTACTACGGTCGGTTTTTTCAAAACGTTACCGCTAATAACCGACAGATTTTCCAGAACAACTTTTTCGTTTTGCATAAGTTCGACCTTTTTGGTCTTTACTGCTGCGTTTGCAGCGATTTTATCTACGATTTGATCATTGGGGGCATGGCCTAACAGAAAAGTAAGCAATGAGACCAGTGCCTTTCGGTCAACTTTACTTTCATCGTTGGTAAATTTGAACGTTGCCCGCTTTAAGTTCGGCCCTTCTAAGAGGATTAAGAGATCTAAATTTAAAGGGTCTTTGGCTAAGCGCAGTTGCATGGCCATTTGACCTTCCGGATTTTTATAAGGTGAAGTGTCGTCGCAGGCGTATTCCTTACAAAAAGGGGATTTCATGATGTCTGCTGGAGTTAAAGTTTTTGAATTTGCTGTTAGGCAGGCAAACGATAGCAGTACAGACAGAAGTGATTTCATAAAATCTCCTAAATTTTGACATGTTATTTAGCCCACCTCTAAAAAAGGTCAAACCTTTTCTGTCTTCCTTACAAAGCGCACCTGTATTCTTAAAAATCTCTTTACCTCATGATGTAAAAAAGCGATAACCCCGCCATGCAGGATGAAAAGCGACTTGTCGATCTTGAAATCAAAATAGCTCACGCTGAACGTACTATTGAGGACCTTAATGAAGGTCTCTACCGACAGCAATTGCAGATTGAAAAACTTGAGAAATCGCTGAATCTATTGGAAAAAAAACTGCAGTCCGGCCAATCCGATGGTTTGGATATAGGCCCGGCTAACGAAAAGCCGCCGCATTACTAAATTTAAATCCCGGCCTTTTGATTTTCAATTGTTCGTTCGATAGCCAGCTTCTCGAATTCGCAGGCCAACAGAAGATTTTCTGATAACATTTTATAAAATTGATTCCTGTGAATTTCCAGAACCATACCTTCACCGGCCGTATGGATAGAAGCTGTACGGATTCCCTGATTCATCATCAATGCTAACTCGCCAAAGCAGTCCCCCTGCTCAAGACGACTTACAAAATTCAGATTTTTGACAACATCAACCGCACCCTGAATTATAACATAGCAGGTTTCGCCAAGCTCTCCCTGCTTACAAATAACGGTCTTCGGTAAAAAACTTTTTAATTCTCCGGCAAAAATCAAGGCATCGAAACACTCTTGCGGCAACGACCGGAATGTCTCTGCCTTTAATAAAGCGTGAATTGTCCAAATCCGGTTTTGAAGCTGGCGGGCTTTGTCGGTCTTAATAAGTGAATCATATAACTCCGGCACATACTTTATGACCAGAACCTGACAGTCCTGATCCGCAACGACTGTAGCTGACCTGTCTGTGCCGAAGAAGAATCCGGCTTCACCGAATAGACTTCCTTCTGACAAAACTACAACTTTTGCCAACTGACCATTGTTGTTTCTTTTATAGACCGTGGCTTGTCCGCTTAACAGAACCAGTAAGGATCTGGTCTTAGCGCCTTCTTGCAAGAAAGTGATTCCGGCCGTGACCGGAACAACACTTGAATTTTGTAAGAATATATCAAGAAGCTCAGGACTTAAAGATCGAAAAAAAGGAATCTCTTTAATCTTATTTTTGTCGGCCTTTTTGATATTTTGCATTTCCAGGATTTTTTCAGCCAACCGATCAAAAAATCCGGCATCACTTTGGGCCTTAGTCGTACCTTGAAAATAAGGAGGAAAAGAAATGTTGGCTATCGCATTTTTTTTCAGTAACAACAAAATCAATTCATGCAGAGATATAAAAGAGACTAACTGCCGTTTTGAGAAAAAATGCTGAACGACATCAATAATGCTGTAAGATTTGGTGAATAACGAAAGCATTTCCTTTTGATCTGCCTTAAGACCATCATAATCCCGAGGATTAAAATACGATGACAATAGAATCTTTTCGTTTTCAATTTTCAAAACTTCACCCTGCTTTATACATTCGGCTTAAACAGTACGAAGTATTAACCAATTAAGTCTAAAGTACAGGTGCTCTCATTTTGAGACGGCAAAAAAGCCGTCAGTTTGACATAATAATATGGCAATCAACTTAGCGGGATTCGTGATTCTTTCTCTTTCCGTTCCCATTTGGTTTTTGCTGATTAACGTTGTTGGAGTTATTTGTAAAATAAAGTTCGTTCCGGATATCCATAACACCGGGTACATTTTCGATAAGATCTTCCGCCATTCTTTTTACGAGCCGGGATTCAACCGAGCCCGTAAGATAAACGATCCCGTCTTTGACGTCGACTTCCATATCAGAAGCATCGATCTCAGGATGAACACTTAAGGCTTCGCAAGCATCTTCGCGAATTCTGTCGTCGGAACGTTTATAACCTTTCGGGCCTTTGCCTGAATGGGTGGGTGTCGGCTTCGTCGAAGACTCTTCTGGCAGATTCCAGGAATCGTAAACCGGGCGTGGCGGCTTTTTAAACATTCCCCGCTTTTTATCAATGGCCCTTCTCAGCATATAGTCGGGATCGTTAAAGTCGACCTCATAACTTTCATCAGAATCTGAGTAAGAAGTTTCGTCTGTTTGATCTTGATCTTTGCCGGACCCAAAAATACTGATTCGGTTGCGGCTCCCTGTTGCTGATTTTTTATCGGTTCTTTTATGGCCCATAAATTTACACCTGCCTCGCCAGCAAAATTGCAATATAACGGCCAATAAATAAATTTTTCGGTCAGTGGAATGATTGTTGCTTTTTAAAAAAGAGTGCTGCCACTGCACAAGCGAGGGGGCAAATTTGGACGCAGGCGTAATACTTTTAGTTGTTGCGATTCTGGTATTTCTAGGCAGCCTGCCGACCTGGCCTCATAGCAGGAAGTGGGGGGCGATGCCAAGTAGCGGCGCCGGAATCGTCGTCGTTACTCTGATCATTCTGTTAATCACCAAAAAACTCTGACTATGACCTGGACGGCGGTATAGATATTAAGCTCTAAACGAATTCTCTGTTCCTTTCACCAGTAACTACAGTAAACTACTTTAGTTAATAAAACTTAATTTTGACGGGGAAATAATGAGAAATCACTTTATAGCCGATCTCAAGAACGCCATTTCTCAAGCCGTTCATCAATGCAATAATCACTTATCAATTATTTTAAGCAACTGCGAACTGGCACTTGCGATCGACAATCAGCAAGTAGTAAAAAAGAAAATTGAAAGCAATCTCATTAGAGTCACTGAAATGACTGAACTGCTTGCTCAGCTAAACAGATTCTCTAATATTAATACCGAAATTAAACCTATTGATTTGAAATTACTATTTAGCAATCAGTTAACGCAAATTGCGGCACGCGCTTATGATAAGCAAATTGACTGCTCCATCCAAACCGATGTGGAAGGAATTTTTTCTGTCCCTGCCGATGTGATTCAGCTTATTATGGAACTTCTGGGAACAAACGCTATTGCCGCCGCACAAGCCGGCTCCGAAAAGAAAATCTCCTTCGTTATAGTGTTATCCAACGATAAAGTATCGATTACTGCTTCCAACTCCGGTACCGACGCTGGATTGCGGTCTGAAAAAATGGCCTTTCAAACTTTTTACTCCGACAGAAATGAACCGGTATTTGAATATCTTGGAATCGTTAAGAGCTTAACCGTACTTTTAGGTGGACACATCACTTTTCAAAAAAACTATGAGAAGAATAAAATTGAACTCAACATACCTTTAAAATATGAAAACGACATTTAAGAACCATCTTGACCGTAAATCTATTTTAATCGTTGAAGATGATAGAGACCTTGCCGCCAATACAGGTGAAATTCTATCTCGCGAAGGCTACCTTACGCTTATTGTAGACAATGTGCAGGAAGCGGTAAAGCGACTGGAAAATCAAAAATTTCATCTGGTCATTGTCGATATGCACTTAGGAAGCAGTACCGGCGAAAAGATACTTCATGTGATTCGAAAAGATTTATGCGGATTAAACATAAAAACGCCGATTTTAGTCTGTAGCGGACAGCTTAAACCTAAAATGTTTGAGAACATAAAGTTTTTTATCGACGATGTTCTGATAAAGCCTTTTAAAATGGAAGACCTGCTTGAAAAGGCTAACAAATGGACCAAATTACTTTCCTCAAAAAATTCAGCAAGAAAATCGATGAGTGACCAGCGACTTCCGATTTTGATCATTGATGACAATGCGGAACTGGTTGACAACATTTGTAGTTATCTGGCGTCGGATGTGAATTTTCTTCCAGTGCCTTCTTATAATTTGCCGGACACACAATTGAAACTTTCCCGGCAAAAATTTGACTGTATTCTTATCGACCGTCACATCAGGCAAAAGCAATGTACTGAACTGATTAAGAGTCTTCGTGCAGACCCGGGCGCCCCCAACAGCAAATCGCCGATCATTGTCATGACCGGCGACCTGAACGACGATTTTGTAAATCTATTAAGGGACGACGTTCAGGGTTTTCTAAGAAAACCCGTTGTCTTAAAAGAGCTGGCTAACGTACTTACATTTGCAATTAATTCAGCCGATCATATTTAAATTATTAGTTACTACTATCTAAATCAACACGCGGCGGTCCTCTTAAGGTAGAGTTCGCATCTGAATACTGGTCCATATTAATAAAATTATAGCCCAGATTTTTGATGCCTTTTACTAAACGTTCCAAATCCTTTATGGGAGGATTGTTCGCATTTTCCGGGTTCAATGCCGGATCCAATAAGAACGGATGATAAAAGACTGAGGCCCAAACATCGCGTAACACTAAATTTCTTTTCGCATCTGCCAAAATACGGTCCACGCTTCTTGTTGCGACAACTTGGTCATTCAGTTCCGGCTGAACGTTGCCGAGATTTTCTGGCGCCAAAAGCTGACCGTACATATCGCCGTACAGTTCATATGGGTACAATTGGCCGAAGGGCATAAACCCGGGAACCTCTTTCACGGTCAATGCAGATACGTAGGTATTTTGATTTGACTGCAAATCTGAGCTGTTGGAATCAAACGTTACATTATCGGCAGGAGGCTGCTGGCCGGAAATCGTATAGTCACTGTAAACGGATCGCCCGATATTCCACTTGAAGACTCCTCCGAAAATAATACTGTCTAACGCCGAAGCCCGGTAATGAGGTGGCACCCATAATTTAGGATATATGGAGAATTTTTTGAGTGAGTTGAACCCATCATTCAGTCGGGTTACCACATATTGCGGACTGTCCTCGGCGATCGGCGAGCTGTTGGGATAATTCCAAAATTCGTAGTCGTCACCGCTAATTCCGGTAAAAGGATTGATCATTTCATTGTACTGATGAGTCACTCCGTGCCAGATAAAAACTGTGCCTTCTGATTTATATTGTCTAATCAGCCTTGCGAAGCTCCCTTTATTTTCCATTCTGATCACGATATCAGGATTAGGAGTCGGGTCTTTGAATATTGGAATGATATTGATGTGCGGAGTAATCCCGTTCCTTTTCAGGATCTTAACGGCTTCATCTAAATAGTTGAGCTCAACTTCACAATGAATGTCTTCCAACCTAATTAGCGCCATTTTAGCATCGTGCTTCGGCTGAGCATCTAAAAAGTCGAATAGCAAATCTGCAAACACAAAGTAACGGTCACTTTCATGAATAAAGCCGAACGGAATTTCTGTTACAAAATATTTATTTCCGGCTTTGTAAGCCCACGGAATGATTTCACCGGTGGTCGAATGCCTAGCTTGGGCCAACACGGTTGACTTGTCGGCAGTCTTTCTTAAAAGATTTGTCATTTCAAAGGCGGCATAGAAAGTTTTTTTGCTACTATCTTTCCATTTGCCGTATTTATCAAAAACCTCACCCTTGTAAAGAATATCGCGGAAGAATCCCGGCTCGCCAGTCGGTGTCGTCTGTGTTGTACTTAATGTGGTAAACTGATAGTCCCCATTGTTAACACTATAACCAAAGGTGTCTTCGAAGGTTTGCCCTAACTGCCAAAAGTTATATCCCATCCAAACAACTGCTTTTGTTGTGGTGGCATAATCATCTTTGAAGCTTTGAGGTAATGGTTTGTCGTAGTTGGCGCCAATGTAAAATGTGGCGTGGCATTTGTCTAGATCACCTGACTTATAGGCGTCAATCGGACCGATTATTTGCTGATGCTCCGGAAAGTGAGCCAGTAAATTTGATAACATTAACCCGTAGGTACGACCCAGAAACTTAAAGTTCGGGTCAGTACTGCTATCGTAAAAAATCTGAACGCAGTTTTTGCTGACAACTTTGTCTGCCTGACAACTAACGTTGCCGCCGCCATTAGTCCCATTACAATTCCACTGGTATTTTTCCAGCGTGTCTTCCGTATCTTCCAGCGTACCGCTTAGACAGGAATTATTTGTTGGCCCACATAAACCGGGCGTTGGCGTTGGGGTTGGCACAGGCGTCGGGGTAGGCCCGGGTTCGGGCTGTGGCGCCGGAGCCGGTGGTGGAGGCGGCGCATTCTGCTCACTATTCTTCCCGTCAACAGTGACGACGTTTGGCCTAGTGCAAGATGTGATTATAAGCGCCAAAGAAACAGTCGCGAATATATTGAGAAGACTTTCGATGATTCTCTTAATTTTCTTTAAGTTATTCATATCTATGCGCTATAGCAAAGAAGAGGCCTGATTCTACTTAAGTTTATTTTCCACAAAATCTAAAAATGCCCCAATCGATGAGGCATTTTATATAGATATAATTTTTCTTAACGTCGCGAGCCGTGCGACGAACGTGAGTTCGAACTGCCGCGGCGAGAACGACTGTAGCTGTCTCTGTCACGGTAATCTTCATCATATTGGCCTTCGACATCGTCAACGTCAGAAAAACGCGTAGATCGCCCGCCTGAAATTCCTTCCATGTCGCCGTAACTATCTTCATCAGTCATGTCTGAGTTGTAGCCCATCTCCTGATCGCGTCCGCTCATCTGACCGCCCCATCCGAAATCTTCACGGCCTCTGCGAGAGCTTCTTTCAGAACCTTCTCTTCTTTCGTCATCTCTGCTGCGTTGGGAACGATCATTTCGGTCGTCGTCAGGACGGTTCCAGCTTGCTTCATCGTAACCATCTCTATCCCAGCGTGAACCTGATTCGTAATTTTGTTCTGCAGACCGGTAAGGAGCATAGTGTTGACCTTGACTGCGTTGACCTTGCCGGCCTCTTCTTGAGTTTCT
>JANWIU010000086.1 GCA_025449725.1 Pseudobdellovibrio sp. | reverse complement strand
TGGTTGAAACAGTTTATGAAGGTCCGATCGAAGGCGTTCAGTCTTGCGGAGCCAACAAATTACAAACCATCTGGTTTGCGATTGTTCCGCAAGTCGTATTACCTTACATCTCGTTCACGGTTTACCGTTGGGATATTAACGTACGTATGGCCACGATCATCGGCTTAGTCGGTGGTGGCGGTATCGGTACGATGCTGATCAAGTATCAGGGGCAAGCTATGTGGCCGGAAGTAGGTACAATCATCGTGGTGATTGCAGCCGTTGTATGGATCATGGACCAAGCGTCCGCCTACATCCGTGAGGCTCTGAAGTAGATGCCGTCTTCATTTAATTACGAACTCGTAATTAAAGAACATCATTTAGATTCGTATCAGCACGTCAACAATGCGACTTACCTGTCTCTTTACGAAGAAGCCCGATGGGAAGTCTGCACGCAGCGCGGTTTTGGTTACAAGCACTTTCATTCTACAGGTAAAGGTCCGGTCATTCTTGCAGTAGATCTTAAGTTTCTAAAAGAACTTAGTTTGCGAGAGACCATTACAATTACTTTTGAAATTCTTTCTTATGAAAAAAACCTGTTTAAGTTGAAACAGCAGATACTTAAAAGTGATGGGCGTGTCGCTAGTGAAGCTATTTTTACAGGTGCTTTTTTTGATATGAAGGCCCGCAAAATAATTCCGCCTTCTGAAGAGTGGCTTAAGGTTTTGTACTAAGATTTAAACTCATCCCACTTCGCCGCGCTTTCAATCAAGCCGGACAAAATCGAGTGGAAGAAGTTTTTGGTTTCTAGTTTTTCTCCGCCAAACATTTTTCTGAATTCATTTTGAACAAACGGAACATGAGCGGTTCCGCCGGTCAAAAAGACGTGATCAATGTCGCTAACGGAAGTTCCGGCTTGTTTCAGGCATCGCTCGAGTGCTGCAAAGATGTTTATTTTAACATCTTCAGCCCAGTTTTCAAACTCGTGGGCAGAGAACACTTCAGAGGTTTCTAAATCCGGGTACGTAAAATCGAATCTTGCGGTGGCCGAAGCCGACAGCCGTTTTTTTGTCGACTCTATTGATTCGAAGAATGGAAATATCTGTTGATCTTCAATCATAACAAATAGCCTGTCGATGTTATCTTTGTCTTCTTGCTTTAATGCACACTTTTGAATTTCACGAATGAATTCGTAAGTTTCCTTTTCTTTCAGGTGAACAATATGGGCGGGCTTGTTTAACCGGTCCATTACGGCCATGGGCATTTTCAGCAGGTTGTTTGACATTGGCATTCGGTACTGGGTCTTCGCGCCAAAACCGGTATTCAGTCTGTTCTGCATGAAAAGACTGTCTAATGCATCGCCGGCCAAAGGGCATCCGTCGACTCCCAGCACGTCTGATTTTTTAAAATCGCCCTGTGTGATCTTCATAACAGTGAAGTCTGATGTTCCGCCACCGAAGTCACCGATTAAAATCGTTTTTTCGTTTGTAATTTGCCGTTTGAAATCCAGTGCGGCAGCCAATGGTTCCGGCACAAAATTAACTTCTGCTAATCCGGCGTAATCCGCGGCCTTCTTCATTCTGTGAAGAGCGAATCCATCAGCAACATCGTCC
Organism: Pseudobdellovibrio sp.; assembly: GCA_025449725.1. GTDB lineage: Bacteria > Bdellovibrionota > Bdellovibrionia > Bdellovibrionales > Bdellovibrionaceae > Pseudobdellovibrio. The sequence continues at coordinate 4,012 of JANWIU010000086.1, read as the reverse complement.
ATAGAATATCGCGCTGGCTTGCCGATCACAGCTTTACTGATTTTAGTTTGCAAAATATTTTCAGCACGCTTTTTAAGTTCCAATAGGAACAACCCGATTAGTGTCTCAAGATTGAGTATGCGGTTGTTGATAACAGTGCCGATATAATTTTTATTTGGCAGATGAGACTTGAAAGACCGGAAGAGACGCCCTTCCATCTCAAATTCAGAATATTTTTTTAAGGCTTCTGCGCCGTAAAAACACTGGTTCTCGTTTGCAAAATAAAGCAAAGTCCTCATCAGGGTCTGATCAGGGCCTCCGGGATCAATGGGTAAGGCTTCTATACGTTTACCGTTACGGTAGGCGCCTACAAGAGAATGACTTGTTCCGAAATCAACCGCGAGAACCGTCTCATTTGACATCTTTTGAATATAGGCTCGTATTGATACAAATTAAAGTCTAGCTGGATAAAAGCCGAAGTCTAGTTTATGCAAACCGGAAGAGTGGGGAACTAAATGGATCAAAAATTTTTCGTAGCAAAAGATGGATTGCAAAAAGGCCCTTGGAGCCTGCAAGAAATCACTCAGTATCTTCAGAAAAAAGACATCAGTTGGAACGACTACATATATGACGAGAAAAAGAACGACTGGATGTTCTTGTTTGAATTTCCGGAATTGACGGATCTTTTCAATAAGAGTTTCAAAAATCCATTACCAAATAAACCTGTTGGAGCTCCTACAAACTATTACGAAGAACGCGTATGGTACATTTTAAAACAAAATGAAAATTACGGTCCGTTCTGCTATTTAGATTTAATTCAAATGTTACAAAGTAAAACCTTGTTCGAGCATGATTTCTTGTGGAGAACAGGGCGCGTTGCCTGGAAGCGTTTAGCTGAAATTGAAGAGTTCAGTTCCGACCGCTTAAAAGAAGTATTCAAAATGTTGGCGGATAACAAGGAAGCCGAAAGCAAAGTCTTTTTTAGACGCCGGCATCCTCGCGCAAAGTACAAATGTGAGTTATTAGTTCACGACAAAAATAAGGTCTACACCGCTCACAGTATTGAAATCAGCGCCGGTGGTGCTTGTTTTAAGGTTGATCACGTAAGCTTCGAAGTTGAAGATCAAGTTTATCTTCACTTCAAGCCGGGTGGAGATGTTCCACCGTTTAATGCAGTTTGCAAAATCGTAAGCCGTACAAATGAAAATCTTTATGGTGTTAGTTTCGTTCACGTCGCTTCATCTGCTAAAGATTCGATTATGAAGTACACCAAAAAAGCCGCTTAGTTATTTAGCCAAATGAAATAGTGAATTTAAGGCCCGTTAATCCGGGCCTTTTTATTTTGGAATCAAAATTACTTTTGAATTACCATAATTCCCGGGCCATAGTTCGAAGTCGGAATTGCGTAATCCCGCACGGCTAACGGAGTTAGAGCCCCTGTCGCCTGATTACGGCTGTAAGCGCTGACTGACGGTGAATTCGCTGAATTACAAGTGTAGGCAAAAAGCCCGTTGGTATCCACGCGTATATCGTTCGGGCCGCCGCCGGCGTCCGCTTCTGAAGATAGCGCCAAATCACCCGTTGTCTGGTCAATTGAATAAACAATTACTTTTTTGGGATCGGTTGCGGTTGTTGAAAAGGCCGTACCATAAAAATAAAGTCCGTCGGGTGAAATGTTAGCCCCTGAACCACCGTTGTCAGTATAACCGGTGGTCGAATTATTCAGTATAGGTGTTCCTAAGCCGGTGAGGACTCCGGTTGCTTTATCAATTGTGTACGCTGCAACACGCTTGCGATTCACCAAGCCCATGTATAGCCAGTTTCCGTTCGGGTGAATGGTGATTCCGTCGCCGGTGTTACTGTAACCACCATTTGTATTTGAAAACGGACTTCCCGGAATCAAAGTCAGCGCTCCGGTTATTTCATCAACTGAATATCCGACAACACCACCTGTACCGCCCATCGATGCCACATACAGATAGTTGCCGTCAGGATGAACCACGATACCATTTAACAATGTAGGGCCGCCGGCCGCAAAGGGGCTACCTGCAACGGCCGTTAAGGTGCCGTCTCCTGCAACAGAAAACGCGGAGACACTGTTGCCACCTTGATTGGTCACATAAAGAAAATTTCCTGACGGATGAAAGAACAGTCCGTTCGGTGAAGCGCCACCGGAGCTCACAGGTGCACCCACCGCAGTTAAGGCACCGGTAATAGAATTAATTCGGTAAACTGAAATAGTGCCTGTAGATACGTTTGCTGCATATAAAAAACGATTGTTCGGGCTAATCACTGTTCCGTATGTAGAATTGTTTGCCGCAATAGAAAACGGGCTACCCACGATTGAAAGCAGAGCGCCGGTTTCCGGGTTCTGTGCGTAGCCGTAAACTTTTCCCGGTGAATCCTGTACACCCAAATACAAAAAAGAAGCGTAAGAGAAATTCAAAGTCGTCGGGTCAGTAACGGCAGGGTCAATCGCACTTTGATGAGTATCTTTATTAATGACTGTAACTTGAAACACGCCGCTTTTTCCGGGACCAACTACACAATCGATTTGCTTATGGTCTGATGATATTACCTGATCTGTGCACTCATAAGGCCCAACAAAAACGCTGGCGCCACTGTAGAAGTCGCTGCCACGAACGGTTAAGGCACAACCGCCGGAAATGCTACAATACAAAACACCGTTTCCGTTTGCTGAAATACTGCTGATTATCGGAGTGATATTGGCAGGTGCAAAACTTTCGTCCGCAAACTCTTTGGGTGAGCAGTTTGAAAATAGAAAGATAAGTCCTATGACCGGCAAAACAAGTGATTGAGTAAAAAATTTTCTGCACGTTATATTCATTCAAAAAATTCCTTTTTTTGTATGATAATTCTTAATTGGAGACGACGTGCAGCGGTTGATTAAGAATTCATTTTTAATTTTAAATGCTCCACCATTTACGGTGTCACAAATAGAGAAGACCCTTATCTCCCTCTACTTGCCGCGAAGTTTGTAAACACGAGTCCTAACGAAGCTCTGTTCCAAGTCAGATCATCAGAGTTGCCGGCTGCACTGTTAAGCGTTCCCATCGAATAATCGACAACTATTCCGATTCTGTTTTTCAATTGTCTGTAATACTGAATACCAAAGCCGCCTTTGCCGTCGTACTCAGAAACTGTTCCGGCTAATGTGGCTTTATCTAAAGTGTATTTTTCTGAAGCTCTGTAAATGACTCCGAAGGCTTGTTTGCCGTCATAGAATTCTAAACGCAAACCGGCAGCAGAGCCTTTGCCACCGATGTTTTGGTTGCTAAAACTCGCAGGGTCGTCCGACTGACCGACAACATTGTATTCATAGTTAATGGCGAAGCGGAATTTTTTGTAGTTCACACCTGCAAAAACCGCAAGGGGCGTGTAAAGCATGTTTCGCTTAAGAACATCAGTGTCGTTTCCCATTTGGCCCGAACCAAGTAACATCATTGCGCCAATAGTTGGCTTACCGAAATTGCTACCGCCTGCTGCAAAGCTTTCCGTGTTTAACGCAAAAACGATAACCAAAAGAAGCAAAATATTTCTGTGAATCACTATATTGGTCATGACTAACTCCATGTTATGACTGGTTAAATTATAAAGTCTTAAATCATGAAATTCAGCAGCTATTTGAAGATAGCGGCGAAAATAAAAAAAAGGCCAGGAATTACCTGGCCTTATGTTCAGTGATTTAATAACAACGTTCAAATCTGAAACGTCAATTACTTCATCAAATTATCGACATTTAGTTTACCGTCGGTAACTAACTTGCCGGAAGCTACTGAAATTTTCACAGCAGAATTTAAGATTGCTGCTTTAACTTCTGCAACTGTTTTTTCAGGATGTACAGACCAGTAAAGTGCTGCCGCGCCTGCAACATGCGGGCACGCCATAGAGGTTCCATCCCAAGTAGCACCTAAAAGTGGAATCACTGTATCTGAATATTTTCCGCCAACAGTAGTTGAAAAAACTTTTACACCCGGAGCGCCGATATCAACAGATACTCGTCCCCAATTTG
>JANWIU010000085.1 GCA_025449725.1 Pseudobdellovibrio sp. | reverse complement strand
TTATTCCGGCAGTACGCGGTCACCATGAACGTTTGGATGGTGAAGGTTATCCTGATAAATTAATTGGCGACGAGATTCCGTTGATTTCACGGGTAATCCTGGTTGTCGACACGTACGATGCGATGTCTGAAAACAGAATTTACCGCAAAGGTCTTCCTGACGATATTATCTATGCGGAATTAAAACGTTGCGCAGGTACACAATTTGACCGTCATCTTGTGAATACTTTTTTAAATGCCCATGTTCACTGGCAAAATGAAAAAGGCGACGACGCTACAATTCATCATATTCACCGTAAGGTCGCTTAAGCGATCCCCAGTTGCAAGCAACCAGGGACGGACCCGAAGGGCCGCCTACAGTTGAGCGAAGCTACGCTTTGCTCGTGCTATTAGTACTTTCAAAAATCTTATCTGCAGATTTAGCAATGAAACCCTGGTAAAGCTCACCATTGGGCATCGCATAGCGCTTAGCAAATTCGTAATAACAACCCGGAATATTATAAATGCCATCGGCAAATTGCACAGGAATTTCTGCAGCCATTGTGGAGCTCTGCTCAAGCAGTTCTTGCGGTGTACCTTTTACCTCGCCACCGGAAGCATTTAATTTTGTACCGTTATGCTTTAAAAATTCATTCAGCTTAAGAATGTCGTTGAAATTTTTAAGAACATTAATATTTACCGTAAAATGATTTGGTCTGAACCCGTAAGCGTAAACCCAGGAAGCGTATTCGCTTTCTTTTGCCAGCTTTTCATAAACGTTATGCTGACTGATCCAGTGCCGGCCGCTGAAAACAAAATCTTCTTGCTGAATCGCTTCATCACTGATCTGGTTTACGCAATTCGTAACAATTTCCTGAATCAAGGGTGAAACCTTTTGCAATTCTAACTCCGAAATAAAAATTTTTGGATATTCTTTATTTTCGTGTTCGTAATGTTTCGCGTATAATTTTTTTTCTACAAAAAAATATTCGCCGGCTTCTTTGTAACCATATTTTGTAAAATGCTGGGCCAGGGATTTAATGCCGAGGCGGGGATGATTGAATGTACGAAGCGCAATATGATCATTCAGAACCGTTTCGCCGCTTTGCTGAAATAGGTTAAAAATCTTAAGTGCCTGAGGCGTCATTTTAATATAGTCCGCCCACATGCGGTCCATGAAACTTGCGAAGTTGTTCTCAGTGGCCATAAAGTCTCCTTGAAATTCATATGTTAGGGTTTTAAAAAGGTTATGGCAAGGCGACCTTCGGTCGTCGCTTCGCGATGGCTTCGCACTTGCCGGGGATAGGCGACCTTCGGTCGTCGCTTCGCGATGGCTGCGCACTTGCCGGGAAATAGGCGACCTTCGGTCGTCGCTTACGCGATGGCTTCGCCACCTGTCTAACTTTTAGACGCTGCCCTTGGTGGGCTCGATTCTTAGTTTTTAGACAGTTTAAGTTTCTTAACTCTAATCTGTTATTTTAGATTCTGGAATAGCTTTAGCAAGAAAGCCTCTGGTATGCGAAGTGGATCCCCATTGTCTTTTAAAGCGTTAATTTTGGCGGCGGTTGTTGCATGCCCTCTTATTGCCGTAAATGCGCAAAGTCAGGCCTCAGTGGGAACCTCTATTTATAGCCCTAAATCTTCTCGTTCTACCGATTTCGGGGCCCAGCTTGGCCTTAGCTTAAAGCAAATATCCTATGGCTCAGCGTCCGCCTATGACAATGGCTCACTTCAGCAGGTCGAGACCGAAATTACTTTGTCCAAACAAGGCACTTTCTTTTCTAATGCCAATCTGATTTTAGGGACTTTCTCGCTGGAGAATAGTTTTTACTTTGCGTTACCGGAGGCTTACGGCGGTTATGGAAGTAAAGAAAACTCGGTTTCAGTAGGTCGTAAAATTGAAAATTACAGTATCTCGGACCAGTTCTTTAATTTCGGCTTAGTGCATCCGACATTCAGCAACGACAACATTAATTTCAGAGCCAATGGTTTGACCGGCCTCAGTTTTCATCATCATGAGGGAAGCTTCGGCTTTAACGTTGCGTACAATCCAATTTTTATTCCTAATCAGGGGCCACAGGTAAAAGTAGAAGACGGCCAGGTTAACTCCACTAATCGCTGGGCAACCGTTCCGCCGGAAAAAGTTAGATTGGGTGATGAGAACCGCGAAATCGTCTATGCAGTCAGAGACTATAAGGTTACGGATGTTGTTAACAATCCCGGCTATATAGCAAACGTATTTTTCGGTGAGAACAAAGCGCGTCCGTTTTTAATGGCGACTTATGGCCGTAAACCAATAAATGAAATTGCCCTTTCAAGAGATACCTTCGCCGATATCGCAACTTTTCGCGGAAACGTTATCTTAAATCCACACGTTCTTTACCACCAGATCTATGCGGCAGATGTAAATCTTGATTCACAAAATTTAAAATTTACTATTTCCTATTTGGGAGACCAACCGGAAAACATTCAGGCTCAGGGCCTGGAAACAATGCAGACGCTGTCTCCATTAAGTATTGTCAGTGCCTATGTGGGCTACGACTTAAATGCAAGCCTTGGGCGAAAGATGGAAGTTTACATTGCTGCCAGCAATATTACCGGCGGAGAAATTCGCGATCTAAACAGCAGCGGTCAGGGTGGCGAAATCAATTTCGCAAGTTCAAGAACGCTTTTTAAAAGACCGGTAAAGACGGGTGCAAAGGGTGAGTTGTTTTATATCCAAAACCGGCCGTTCAGCGCAGACGTTAATTTTACTTATGACCAGCAGTTAAAAGGCAGTTTGTTATCTGCTGCGATCAATTACGCCATCACAAAAACTGTTAACTTAAATGCCTCTGTAGATGTTTTGGGTGTCGAGAACGAATCTATTTCAAGTTCTGAAAATAATTTTTTACAACAGAACAAAGCGAATGACCGTGTAATGGCCGGGGTAGATTATGTTTTCTAAATACCTAAAGCCGGCCGTCATTATTATTTTCGCTCTGCAAATCGGTTGTGGATTAAAAATCGGTGAAAAAGCGAAGGAGCCTGAGGTCGTAACCTTTAGTGGTGCTTCCTGTATCACAGGCTCAGTTGATAATTTTAAAAAATTTATCGCCGGCGAAGCCACCGATGATGAGATCGGTTCGGCTATCGAATGCTTGCAGACAGCCATTAAAGCTTTTAAAGATAACGTACGTGGTGCGGATCATGCCAAATATACACCGGCAGAGCTTTCTGACTTTATCGTTAAAAAGTTTTTAAAGAGTGACAGTGGAATTCCTTCAGAACTGCTTTCGCAAGTTGTGAAACTTAAAGTTCTCGTTGCCGGAGGGGATACAAAATCCATTACGCGTCCGGAACTGGATGCCCTTGTCTCTGTTCTGGGTCGCCTGAAACCGGAACTGGTTCGCTTAAATCCACATATTAAAATTTATCTTTCTAAATGGGTACCTGCAGCCGATGAAGACAAAGCGGCGAAGCTGGCAAAGTTTGAAGCGGCAAGAAGCGCTTTAAAAACAGCGCTTAACAGAGTGGGGCAACTATTCGAAGCTTCTCATAGAGGCCTTGATCACACTGATTTATTAAAACTTATCGCTGAGGCTTCGAAACTTGGCAGCGCGCCGGCAGCAGACGGCTCGTTGCAGGATACATTAACAAAAGCTGAAGGACTGCTCGTTAAAGTTAAAATGAACCTTATCGGCGGATCAACCGAAGTAAAAGGCAACGAGTGGCCGAAGTTTTTTGATCTGGCAGCTGAAGGCTTGGCGCAATCACTTCGGATTAAATACTTTTTGACGCCGCTGACGCCGGAACAAACTAACGAAAAATTGGATGTGTTTCAGACGATTGCATCTGATATTACAATTCTCATTCCAGAAATCCTGCGTGGCCGTACAACATCTATCACTAACGCACAAATTACAGAAATTCTTGATGCCGCTAAACCGCTGTTGCCGATGTTGGCCAATGCGACTCCTGATTTGGTTGACCAGGTAGGTAAGCTGAAACTGGTGATTCTCGGTAATATCAATTCCACTTATTCTGCATGGACGATCAGTGACTTCAACAGCCTTAATGCGAAGTTACCGGAATTTTTTGATATTGCTAAAACGTCTTTAGCAAGCCTGAAGTATTACAAAATTGACATAAAAGGCTACCGCGACGGCACACTGAAAAAAGAAGAATTTTTACAGGCCGAAGCCAATTTGATTCAGGCCATTCAAAAACTCAGCGAAAAAATTCTGTATTCATACAGTTTGTCTGACTTGAAACAATTGGTTCTAGGAATTAAATCAGTAGCAGGGGACACGCTTCACCTTCCGGCAAATTTAGAAGAGTGGTTTAAGCTTATTGGTGCAGCTAAAGTTGCCTTTACAGGAGAGCCGGGCCCGGAACTCACCGTCAAAAATATTCAGCTTTTACTGAATGTAGGTGTTCGTCTTTTTGGAAACGGCGTAGAGCTTTCAAACTTCGTTACGCCTTTTAAAACTGACGAACCTGAAATGACCGCAAACCTCGCACCATGGATTTCTAAATTAAAAGAAAGTCTATTGTTGGAGTTGAATTTAAAAACTTCACATCAAATCACCACTGCAGAGCTGAGCGGTTTAGTTATGGCGGCGCAGGAAGCAAAAATTCTTAGCACGACCATTCAAAAAGAAAGTTTAGAACTGGCTTTGGATGCAGTTTGGAAGAATGTTTTGACCAGACCAGAAGACCGTTTGGGTCCAAACGGCAGCCTAACTGCCTTTAATGAATCCGCGTTAACAAATCTTGCGACTGAAATTGTACTTTGGATTGAAAACCAACGTGTGGTTTTCCAGTTGTTCGCTAATAAACCGGAATACACAAAAGATGAAATGGTTGAAGTGTTACGCAGCCGTGTTGGTGACGGCGCGAAGTTGTCTCCTCCGGCGCGACTAAGTTTGGTTGAGTTGTACAAAGTTGTCAGCGCGCGCGGAATGATGAATTTTAACGCGCAGGGATTTTTAAAAATTCTTGCGGATGACAGCGGTATGTATCATGTACGCGATCTAACGGCATCTAACTTGGCGAAGACTGTTGCGCGGGTTATTACACGTTCATTTTCTAACGATTTGGGCCGCATCAGTGATTACGCCGGTGTAACCCAACCGGAAGTGCAAGCCGGATTTGATCAATTTAAACTTTTGCTTTTTGATTTAGGAATTCTGGACCGCAGTGATGTGGGTTTTATTGCCAGTCGTTTTACAGAGTCAAATCTATTCTTATCGGTATCTAACGGTGACGAATACTCCAGCTTCGAAGAGTTGCATCATGTCATTCTTCATATCCAGTCCGGCCTTGCGCGTGCAGCAGAGATGGAAGAAAGAATGATCAACGCCTGTGTAAGAAAGCGGGAACAGGTTTTAATTAAATCGATCCTTGACCGCCCTTGCCTGCTGGATTTCTTCCTTCAAGAAAACGATGCCTTCAAAGATTTGCCGGTGTTTCTGAAACTGAAAACTGATAAAAACACGGACGGGCAGCCACTTTACAGTGATGTTGCCAATAAAAAATATTACCTAAGCCTGTTGCTCGCGGCCGGATACATTCCCACTGAAAACGTACCGGATGATCAACAAACGGTAGAGCTTGGCAAAGCAGGTTTGTTTCCGCATGTGGTTCAATACGTTGAGATGATTTTTGCTACACATGAAACAAGTAAAAACGGAAAGCTGGAAAAAACAGAAGCGCTGACTGCATTTCCTGTTTTCAAACGTTTGTTACATGAAGCAATCAAGGCTCAAGGGTTTGATAAAATTCTTAAAGAAACGGATCTGCCCGGACTATTCATTTGGATCATCAAAAACAAAAGATTACCAACCAAGTTAGATGGTTTTAAGCTTTTGCTTTTTGTTAGAGATCCAAACCAGACAGAGTGGGTCATCGAAGCGTCTCGCCATGATTTAGGCGATGTATTTAATATTATTGCGATGGCCTCTAAGCCGAAGCCGCCAGTGACACCGCCAGCACCTGCACCGGCGCCGAATCCACAACCAACGCCGCAACCAACCCCAGAGCCGACTCCGCAACCTGAGCCACAACCAACGCCGGAACCGACTCCCACCCCAGAGCCTGCGGCACCGGCTCCACAGCCAAGCCCGGAACCTACACCTACACCTGAACCACCGCCTGCACCGGAGCCCACTCCGACTCCGGTTACCGGTCCTTTATAGTTTCAGAGAAAATTTATTGTTTTGATTCAGGGTTCTGAATTTTGCCGTCTTTGACTAAGCTGCTGATTTGCAACGTGAGAACACGGTTTTGATTTTCGATTCGGTCTAACTGCGCCTGCAGGCCGGCCAGTTTATTTTTCATTAAAGTAATTTCTTTTTGAGTTTGAAGATTGCGCTGTCTGGCGGATTCTTTGTGTACTTCCGAGATCTCTTCGTTGATTTTTGCCATTCTGGCTTCTTCAACTGCGGCCTCAGCAATTGTATCTGAGTTTACTCC
>JANWIU010000084.1 GCA_025449725.1 Pseudobdellovibrio sp. | reverse complement strand
TACTCAATCTCCTCATTGTCGAGGATGATCAAAATTTAGCTAGTTCGATCAAGATTCTAGCTCCGGAGTGTTATAAGGTTTTCATTGCGCAGAAGGCCGGGTTAGTGCCGGACCATATTTTTTTTCACGCCGCTCTCGTTGATATGCATCTTGAAGTTATTCCTCCTGAAACAGCCGACGGCTTAAAAGTTGTCGAAAAGCTGAATCGTAAAAACCCGCAAACAGAAATCATTGCCATGTCTGGCAACTTAGACCGCAAACTCATGGAAAAGGCCATCCATGCAGGTGCCCAGCGATTTCTGGCTAAGCCGCTTTCGCCTGAAGAGCTTGCTTCCATGTTGGAGAAAATTGAAGCTTACTGGAATTTACGTCAGTCACTTCTTGAATTGAATAAAACTAAAGCCCGCCTCTTCGGCGCTTCAGCGGCAACTGAAAATTTAAGAAAAATAATTTCACAGTTGCGTGGCGAATCTTCGCCCGTTCTTATCGAAGGCGAAACAGGATCAGGTAAAGATGTCATAGCCAACTTGCTGAACCAGCAAGAAGGCATACGGCCCTTTGTTGCCATTAACTGTTCAGCCTTAACTGAAACACTTTTTGAAAGCGAATTCTTCGGTCATGTAAAAGGTGCGTTCACAGGGGCGGATTCCAATAAAATCGGTTTTGCCGAAGCTGCACACGGTGGAGATTTGTTTTTAGATGAAATCGAAGCTCTGCCGTTAAACCAGCAGGCGAAACTTCTTAGGTTTCTAGAGTCAGGTGAAGTCCGCAAGGTTGGAGCTAAAGAAACTCAAACCGTCGATGTCAGAGTTATTGCTGCCAGCAATGTGCCGTTGAAGGATTTGATCATTGAAAAAAAATTCAGAGAAGATTTATTTTTCAGATTAAGCGCCCACCGCATTCAAATCCCTCCACTAAGGGATCGTAAAGAAGACATCGCAGCAATTGTTGCCTCCTTCGCAGAAGAACAGAAAACGAAGCGCAATAAAAATTTTGACGATTCCGCAATGCAGGAACTGATGTCGTACAATTGGCCCGGAAATGTCCGGGAATTAAAACGTGTCTGTGAACAGTTATTTTTAACTTCACCCCTGCCCTTTATTCGCGACGTGGATGTGAAGAAGATTATCGGTGTTCAGGATGCGGTCGTCAAAAAGCAGTTCGACAGTGATCTTTCACTGGACGAGTATTTAAAAAAGCAGGAAAAATTATTTATTGAAAATGTTTTGGCGACTCAACAAGAGCTAGATAAAGCATGCGAAAAACTAAAGATATCAAAATCAAATTTGTATAAAAAAATAAAAGACTTAGGAATCAGCTATGAATAACAATCTTTTTCAAACCACTATGGCCTGGGACAGTCCGGTTTACCGTCAGACTGTCGCAATCGTTCTTCTTTTTATTTTCTTGGGTGCTGCCGTCAACTTTGTGTTTCGTAAAAAAAGTCAGTACTCCGCCGTTACCTGGGCTACCATTAAAAGTTGGCTGATACTTGCTCCACTCATGTTTTTCTTTTTAGGACTACGCGCGCCTATTCCAATCATATTTTTGACCTTACTAGCTATCTACGGCTCGAAAGTTTACTTCCAGTTGATGGGAATGTATCACCAGTCATCATTTGTTTATATTTGTTACGTGGGTGTCCTGGGCCTGGGGCTTTCCAGTCACTTTGGAAGTCTTACATTTTACAACGAGATGCCCATGTTTGTATTGGGACTATCATGCCTCGTGCCGCTGTTTAGACGCGAATACCGCGATATGATCCAACATATTTCTCTAACACTGTTGGGATTCATTTTCCTAGGTTGGTCATTTATGCACCTAGCTCTCATCTTAAATTTTGAAAATGGCCTTTATCAAGTCATGTACCTGATAATTCTCACCGAATTCTGTGACACTACTAATTTAGCAATAAGCCGTTACTTCAAGGGGCCGAAAATTATCAGCGAGATCAATAAAAAACGCTCTTGGAACAGCACGCTTGTGGCAATCTTGATTACTCTGGCACTGGCTTACGGGATGCGCTACTTGCTTCCGGACGGAAGTGAAAAATATTGGCTGGCAACAGGTCTTATCGCTTCCTTTGGCGGAGTTGTCGGTGACATGGTCATGACAGTTGTTCGAAGAGATGCCGGAGTCAAAATTGTCAGCGGGTTTGTCCTTGGACGCGGCGATTTCTTGAACCGCGTAGACCGCTTAATCTTCGTCGCACCGATTTATTATTTCATAATGCTGGGACTAAACTGATGCGCCGTTGGAATTACCAGAACGAACAATGGACAAAGCTACCCCCTCACATCAAACATTTGCCACTGTTCACTCAGCACTACGATCTTACCAGTCAGTTGGTCCGCTTTTTATGGTCGATAGTCCTTAAGAACTGGTTTTACACTTTTTATATCCGGCTGGATGTTAAAGGCGGGAGCTTCAGCGATTTATACGAGAAGCATAAAAAATTAATTATCATTTCAAACCATGCCTCTCACTTAGATGCTACTTCTATCGCAGCTTCTATTCCGCGAACCCACTGGCTTGATCTTTACATCGCAGCCGCAAAAGATTACTTCTTTTCCAATTGGCTCTTTACGTTTTTTTCGCAGCACTGCCTGGGCGCAATCCCGATAGACCGTAAAGAAAAAAAGGGCGAAGCCGTACAGCTTATACTTTCGCTTCTCACCCAACTGGACCGAATGTGGCTTATAATTTTTCCTGAAGGCACACGAACAAAAGACGGTAAAATTCAGGAATTCAAACGTGGCGTCAGCATTTTTGCAGAAAAAGCGAAAACTCCGATTTTGTTTTTGTACATTGAAGGAAACTCAAAACTTTGGCCAAAAGGTGCTTTTTTTGCGAAGCCCGGAAAATTGACTGTTCATATCGGTCCCGTACAAGAACCCACTTCAATAGACGAAATTTATAAGAATTACCTCGAGTGGGTTAAAACGATTGACCCATCTGTGTTACCTGAAGATATGACTGAAGAAAACGTAGAAGCTGAAATACCTTTCAGCTTGCAGGATCTGGAGAATGACGATGACAAGCCCCAAAACTCCTGAGGTTGTAAAAAAACAATTAAACATCGGCCCCTACGAGGTTCACGCGATTCCAACAGGAATTTTCGGGCTCGACGGTGGATCGATGTTCGGCACCGTTCCCAAAGTGCTGTGGGAGAAAACAAACCCACCGGATGAAAAAAACAGAATCGCCATGGAGGCCAGAGCCCTGTTAATTAAATCAAACGGCCGTAATATCCTGATAGATACCGGCAACGGTTCCGACTTTGTTGCAAAGTATGGGGAAAAACTCGGATCAAAATTTGCCGAAATGTACGCTGTCGATGAAAACGGCCCAAATCTTATTTCGTCCCTTAAGTCTCATGGATTGAATCCGGGTGATATAACTGATGTCATACTGACGCATTTACATTTCGATCACGCAGGCGGAGCCACAAGCGCCGCTTCCGGTAAGATTGCACCGACATTCCCGAACGCGCGCTACTATCTGCAAAAAAGCAACTTAGAGACGGCAAAGAATCCAAACGTGCGGGAAAAGGCCAGTTATTTTCAGGCCAATTTTCAGCCGCTTATAGACGCGGGAGTTCTCACTTACATAGATGGCAACACTAAAAATTTTCTTCCTCATATTTCTGTCATTGTTTCTAACGGCCACACACAAGGTCATCAAGTCGTTCATGTCGAAGACGGTCAGAAGCAACTTTTTTACTGTGGCGATGTCATTCCGACTTCAAGTCACATTAGGTCCGCGTGGATCATGGGGTATGATCTTAATCCGCTGGAAATCATAAGGGAAAAAGGCGAATTGCTTAAACTGTCTCAAAGCAAAGAGACCTACTTCTTTTTCGAACATGATCCCTATTGTGATATGGCCAACGTTGAAAAACTAAACGACGACTACAAAGTTAAAGAAAGATTTTTTCTTACATGAAAAATTGGCCGAGACTCAGTCGATTCTTTGAAGAACTGGCTGAAATACGCTTAGTGGCGTCGAGCCTCGCCTACTTTACACTGCTCTCAATCTTCCCGCTTTTAATTATTATTTTATCTGCGTTTCAATATGTCGGAGGCCTTGAAGAATATTATCCAAAGGCCGAGGTACTTTTGTTCAGCCATCTTCGAGAAGCCACTGGCTCCAGCGTCAGTAAGTTCATACGTAGTGCGCTTGAAGGCGTTGATTTCGGCGCACTAGGAATTTCCGGGTTTATATTTCTTTTTTGGGCCAGCATGGGTCTTGTTAGAAATATTGACTATGCCTTTCATAGAATTTGGAGAATAAGAATCGTAAGCTCTCTCTATAAAAGACTTTTGCTTCACTGGTTTATGCTTATTGCCGTTCCTTTGGCGATACTTATGTTCATTTTTGCAAAGTCTGTATTTTTTATGAATGAAGGGCGTAGAAGTCTGGAATACCAATCAACATTCGCTATTTTTCTGTGGCTGTTTTTGTTCTGTTTGTACAAGTTCCTTCCCGAAATCAAAGTTAGAACCTGGGTGGCCGTCGTATCTTCTGCAGCCAGCGGTATTGGGTTATTTGCTATTCAAAAATCTTTTCTTTGGATTTCCTGGCGCGTATTCCGGCAAAACAAAATATATGGATCTCTTGCCTCTTTCCCGATTTTTCTGATTTGGCTACTGGCCATTTGGTATGTAGTGCTTCTGGGAGTATCTCTTTGCGCATTTCTGCAACAAAAAAGTGCACCAAAATAGCAGAATGCTATTTTGGCGTGCTAACCCGCAGGGCTGAGGGCAGGAGCCCGAAGCAAATCGATTAAAATAGCAACTTAACTTTAAGTCCTTTATTTGCTAATAATCATCTTGATGGTTCCGTAGCTCAGCTGGATAGAGCAATTGCCTTCTAAGCAATAGGTCGAACGTTCGAGTCGTTCCGGAATCACCATTTAATAAAAAAACCACCAATGGGTGGTTTTTTTAATTAATTCTGTTTTTCCGAAGCGAGAATTCTTTAAATTTTTGTCATTCTACCGAACACCCAGGATTTACGGCCACTGAATGCAAACTCAGGAAAAATAACAGTTAAAGCAGTATCGGGCCCCATTATATTATCAGTAAAGTTATCCAGAACCTGTTCTTGCCCTTCGAAGTTTACCAACAGTACCGCATGTTGATTGCGCACCACTAAATCGTTCGCTACCACCAGGTAAAGCTGATCTTCGGTAAAACCCAGCGACTTTAAAATGTAGTACTTAGCAATTGCAAAGTCTTCGCAATCACCATACCCGCGCGCTAAGCTTTGATGGGGAGAAACCCACTGGTCTCCAGCTTCTTCTCTGTATTCAATTCGTGAATTCACCCAAACATTTACTTCTACAATTTGCTGCGCCTTCGATTTACCTGCAAACAACCGCTGCCAATCGGCCACATCGCCTGCCCCTGGCTTTACAACACTCAGCCACTTATTTAAATTAGGTGACGGCACAGGAAGGCCAACAAAATCCTTTAAGCGCGGGACGGCACCTGCACCGGCATTAGCATCTTGCGCGCCGAAAGCTAATGTAGTCACAATTATCAAAATTAATAAGAACAATTGTTTTCGCAAAAAGAAAATTCTGTTCAACATAAAAAGATCCCTTTCAAAAGCTATCATTATTCTACCCTAATTTCACATTGAGCCTTGATAACATCATTTCCATCCCGAAGCAGAAATGGAAATACCGCATTCGACACTTGACCTTCTTCACCTAAATCAATGGTTTGTTCCAACATTCTCGAACCTATAAATATTGAAGCAAAACGTTTGCTTTGGCCGTAGGGTTTTCTAATCCAAAACATATAATGAGAAGGAAATCGCCCCACAGTTAGATTCAAACTCTTTCCCGGCTCTGGGCTGTAATTCAATTCCTGCCCCGCAGATAGAGGCCCCTCGGCTGTTTCGAAGGTCACTGCTTTATCAGTACTGCAGTGGTAATGCACTTTCATTTCAGAAGCAAATGCCGACTTACTAAAGAATCCGGCGATCAAAATCAATAGAAGTAAAAAATAGTAACGACTTAGAATTTTCTTCATCGAATCTCCCGAAATAGAGAAGTTCAATCTCTATACCCGTTACTTCCGATTCAATTACATTAGAGTGTCTCAATATGAGATTTAGACAAAAACTGTTAGCCTGTGTACTTGATAGTTACAATTACAACTTATTAAATTTTCTAAACACTCAAAGAGACATCGGCGGGTTCTTATTCGCCTGAGACTTCAAAAATAAAACTCTCTCGTGTGCCGAATATCCTGAATAGCTTATCAGACGCCAAAAAGAAAGCCTCACCACGTTCATTCAACTTAAACTTTTCAGTGATCAGCTTCGCTTCGTCTCCATCTATCCGAATAGCAGCATACTTCCTTTCAGAAGAAATTTCAGTCCGGGCAGACTTTTTCAGAATAACACTGCACATTTTCTTTTCTTTAGAGCAGACAAGATTAAAATCTTTGTCTGTTGTAACGATGCTTTTACCTTTACCCAGCATACTGTCTTGTTCACTTACGTTCATAAGTTGATATAGATCAGCAGAGTCTGAGTCGGGATTACCGTAGATATCCTTTTCTGTGACATTGATAATCACATTAAAGTTCATCGGCATAAATTTTACCCGAGTGGCTGCTCGCGCATTAAGGACAATCAGTAGTGAAAAGAAAATTAAAAACTTCATGTTTTGATCATCTTAAGTTTTTTAAAATCTGACAAGCAATTTAAGACTGCAATTAAGAAGCTTTAGAAAAATCATTTTTGCGCTCAGTGATGTCCTGAATAGTTCCTGACATAATAGTACCGTGCTCAGTGTTTTGCGCTTCTACCAACACATGACAATAGCGAATCTGCCATTTTCCGCCAAAATTACACACCAGGCGAAGCTCCACCAATAATTCCTTCATCTCGGAATAGGTTTCTTCTCTTAATAAATTATCGAAAATCGTTCTGTCTTCAGGATGCACACGGTCACGAAAGGCTTCGTAACTTGGCCCCATACTCACTGGGAAATTTAAAACCTCAAATACTTTTCGCGACCAGACCATTTTATGACCTGACGGAGACCATTTCCACATCCCCAGGCCAGCCATATTTTGAGCACGCTCACGATCACGAGTTTCAATCATGAGCCGCGATTTTATACGAGCTAATGACTCAACAAAAAATGAAAAATCCGGAACCTTACTTGTTGGCTGATCGACGGCATCATCACCACCGTACTCAACTTGCTGGGCAACTTCGCGCAAAATTTTGAGATCCCGCAATAAAGGCCGGGCAACAAAGAATGCAACGGCTGCACCCGCAACTGATAACGATCCAAAAACAATTAAGTTCAGCCAAAACAAAGTGGAACTGAAACCGCTTTGTGACTCATTCATAGCCGCAAAAAAATCATCTTCAACCGTATTTAAATCATTCTTCAAGCGATCCAGGCGAATACGGTAGTATTCTCGCTTTTCAGCTACCATCTCATTCTTTTTTATATCTTCACGTAGCTCCATTGCAATGTCGCTAAGAACGGCCATCTTGTTGTCGCCTTCGGACCATTTTTCCACGACTTTTTTAAGAGATCCTTGCTGACCGTACTGCTGTAGGAAGAAGCCAAGGTCACGAAGATTTTGTAAGTCCCTAGGATCTCTGACAACCGGAGCGTTGTCGATGTAAAGCCTCGGACCTTCTTTCAAAGTCCCTGCTCTGGCCGATTTTAAAATAGATGATAGCTTTAAGTTCTTTTTATAAAGCTCAAAATGATCGTCTTTTTCAGATGAGGCATACTGAGCCAAATTGTTCAAAGCTTCGTTTTGAAACTGAGCCCAATGGTGTCCGGTAACAGCAAGAAAATTGTATGAGTTTACAGCCGATAAAGAGAAGTAAAAGAATGCTGCGAACAAGCCCATTAAAGCTGAAGTGACTGCCGCGAGAACAAAAATAGATTTCCTAATGGACATCACTTTCGTGTCGGTATTTAGGTAGGCGAACTTAACCGAATCTGGCCCTTAGAAGGGCCCTGATTTTGTTAAAAAATTATCTAGGAATGCAGTCTTGTACTTGCGGTGGGCAAGCTGGACGAACTCCCGAATTACCGTTGCCGGGCTGAGTAGTAACAGGCGCAGATGACCGTGCTTGACCACAGTCCAGGATCTTAACCTTGCCAACGACACGTCCCTCATCTTTTTCTGAATAATGAACTGAGCCACTGCTGCGCAATGTGATTAAAACTTCTCGCTCGACACATTTTTTAGATTCAGCAGCGAAGCCGGAAACGCAAAACAACATCATTGATAAAACAGTTACGTACTTCATATAGATTCTCCTGGTAAAATGAATACAGCAAGCCATAGACCGGGCCTCTAAAGCAATAGGTTGCATAATGGGTGTATCAATATAAGACAGTTGGCAAAAAAAGATCCTACTTTTTACAAAGTAATAGTCACATGTCGTTCTCAATCAAAGCACAAAATGGAATTTTTTATTTGAGAAATCTTTGAAAAATTTTGAAGTTTCAATTAAATGTACAAACAATTTACGAAAAATATAGCTTTGAAATTTTGTCGTTTTAAATAAAAACATTCGCCTTAAAATATTTAGGATCAGCAAAGAACTCCATTTAAGATAAAGGTATAAACAAGGAGTGTTTATGATTTTGAATAAAGGACTTATTCCTTCGTTAATGTGTTTGTTCTTGTTCAGCTGTCAAAATTCAGGTAACAGTCCGGGCTCTGCCCCTGCTGAGACCGACTACTTCGCCATTGCGATGGCTATTGCTCCCACTACTACTTACACCATTCCGGGCGATCTAGATCAAGGTTGTCACTTCAATGATAGCATCATTCCAGAGGGCGGCCTCATTACAGCTTACAATTCATCATCAGTTGCGTACGGACAATCATGCCTATCAGAAACCAGAACATGCACAGATGGGGTATTAACCGGTAGTTACAGTTACGGAAGCTGCACTGTTAATCAGGCGGCCAGCTGTTTATTCAATGGCGTTTCTTTAGCGAGTGGGCAAAGCGTCCCTGCTTATACAAACTCCAGCGTCTCCTATGGTCAATCCTGCCAGGCAGAAACCAGAACCTGTAACAATGGTGTTCTTTCCGGTTCAAATCAATATTCCTCATGTGCAGTCGACGCTCCGGCGTCTTGTCTCTTTAACGGTCAAACAATTTCCAACGGCCAAAATATCGGTGCCTTTTTAACTTCTACAGTTCCGTACGGGCAGGAATGTCAGCTTGAATACCGAACTTGCGATAACGGAGTACTTTCCGGATCAAATCAGTATGCTTCATGCAGCGTGGAAGCAGCCGCCTCATGTCTATTTGACGGACGTACAATTGCAAATGGCGAATCAGTAACGGGATTTTTATCTTCGACTTCGGCTTATGGCACAACTTGCACCGGCGAATCGCGTACTTGCAACAATGGAACGCTTAGTGGTTCTTATCAATTTTCCAGCTGTAATGTCGGTGAAGCCGCCGCTTGTCTCTTTAACGGCCAAACTATTGCTCATGGCCAAACTGTCAATGCATATACTTCTTCGAATGTAGAATATGGTCAGCTTTGCCAAGCAGAAGCACGCGTTTGTGACAACGGTCACCTCTCGGGATCTTTTGTATATGCAAGTTGTGATGCCGGCCAGGCATCGAGCTGTATTTTTAATGGATCTACCGTCCCGCACGGAGCCACGGTTACCGCATTTGAAACTTCGTCGGTCGGCGCCTCTTCAACTTGTAATTCTCAGATCAGAACTTGCGATAACGGGAACCTAACTGGAAGTTTTAACTTTGCAAGTTGCGAAGTCAGTGCACCCGTATCTTGTTTACTCAACGGTCAAACAATTGTTAGCGGGCAAAACATTGTGGCCTACAAGTCTCCTACCGCTGCAACGGCATGTGAAGCTGAAACAAGGACTTGTACTGATGGAGTCCTGTCGGGCGAATTTACAAACTCTACTTGTGCGGTCCAACCACCACCCGATGATGATGACGACGATAATGACGATGTAAAAATCTGTAAGCATGTCGTTCAGATTAAGCACAAAGAACACTACAGCCAGCACCCGAATAACGGACTTCACTTAGGATGGTATAAATATAAAGAAAGATTTAACTGTGGAAAACACAAAGGCTGGTACAAACATAAAAACCGCGGCTGCAATTTGAACAATCAGCCTTCTTGGTATCACCACAAGGACAAAGACAAGGATAAGGATAAGGATAAGGACAAAGAAAAAGATAAAGACAAACATGATAAACACTAGTCCAAATAAAAAAAGCCGGAAGTTCCCGGCTTTTTTTATGTACTTTAAACTGCCTGGCGAATATTACATTCGGCGGGCCCAACCGCGAACATCAACTGTAATGCGATCGTTTTCTACGAAGTTAAGTTCAAAGCGGCCGCTTGAGATTCCCTCAAAAAATGGCCAAAAAACAATTTCAAACTGGCATCGTGCACCTGGTAAAAGGACACCATTGCAGTTGTGATCAGCGCGGTAGTCAGATCCCCAAACATAGGCGCTTTGATAAGTTAGCGGAGTTACGCCATTGTTCGTAACCGTGTATCTAACAGCACTTCTTGAGTTGATCCACACCGTGCCGAAATCGTAATATAGATAATCTTCTGTAGCTGCGCTGTTTGCGCTTTCTACCGATAACTGGCTACCGAAAGCATTGAACCAAACTAACATCACCAACAATGAGATAAACTTTTTCATAAATAACTCCTTTTAATACTTAAATCCTAAGAGCTAACTCAAAATGATGTCTATGCTAAATTAGGATTGTTGCTGTATGGCATAATTTAAATAACTAAGGTTCACGCTTTCCGGTCCAATAACAGCTATGAACGGAACATCGTACGGATGAATTTTAGTAATTTCGGCAATTAAAGACTGCTCTTTATCTGC
>JANWIU010000083.1 GCA_025449725.1 Pseudobdellovibrio sp. | reverse complement strand
TAAACCTGTGATCTTTGTTGAAGGAGTTTCAAATGACTGGAATGAGTACGAGTGTTGATCAGCAAAAAAATTACGGTGCTGATGACATTCAGGTCCTGGAAGGACTGGAAGCGGTAAGAAAAAGACCAGGAATGTACATTGGTGACACGACTATTCGTGGTTATCACCGTCTTGTGTATGAAATCGTGGATAACGCGGTTGACGAATCTTTAGCCGGCTACTGTAAAAGAATTTTAGTAACAATCCATGCTGACGGATCATTGTCAGTTGATGATGACGGTCGTGGAGTTCCTGTTGGTCCACATAAGTCAGGTAAAGATGCTCTTGAAGTTGTTTATACCGTTCTTCATGCCGGCGGTAAGTTTGACGGCGGGGCCTATAAGGTTTCCGGCGGTCTGCATGGCGTAGGAGCTTCTGTTGTGAATGCGCTTTCTATCCGTTGTCAGGTTGAATCGCATAAAAACGGCAATCAGTATCGGCAAGTTTATGAAAAGGGTATTCCGCAAGGCCCGGTTGAAAAAATCGGTCCTACAGATAGAACCGGAACTGTTGTTATATTTAAGCCGGATACAGAAATCTTCAAAGAGCCCGGAATGGCTTTTGACTTCAATACTTTAACAAATCGTTTTCGCGAAATGGCTTTCTTAAACGCAGGCCTTCACATTTGTCTTAAAGATGAAAGAACCGATAAAAAACAGGACTTCCAATATGCAAACGGCGTTGCGGAATTTGTTGCTTATTTAAATGAATCTAAAAAAGCGATTCACAGCGATGTCATTTACTTCCGCGGCGAAAAAGACAGCGTAGAAGTAGAAGTCGCTATGCAGTGGAACGATTCTTACACAGAATCTATTTATTGTTACGCGAACAATATTAATACCCACGAAGGTGGAACTCATTTAATCGGCTTCCGTGGTGCTTTAACCAGAACAACGAATACGTATGCTTCTCAAAAAAATCTTTTAAAGGATTTTAAAGAAAGTATCGAGGGCGAAGATATTCGTGAAGGATTAGCTGCCATTATTTCTGTAAAAGTTCGTGAACCATTATTTGAAGGACAAACAAAGACCAAACTCGGCAATGCTGAAGTAAAAGGTATTGTTGAATCCTTAGTAAATGAAAAATTAGCCGACTGGCTTGACCGCAACCCCGGCATGGCAAAAACCATTGTTGGTAAATGTGTGGAAGCTGCCAGGGCCCGCGATGCCGCAAGAAAAGCCCGCGATTTAACTCGTCGTAAAACGGCTTTAGATGGCGGATCTTTACCCGGAAAAATGGCGGACTGCCAAGAGAGAGATCCTGCAAAATGTGAATTATACCTGGTAGAGGGAGACTCGGCCGGTGGATCTGCTAAACAAGCGCGTGACCGTAAAACGCAAGCGGTTTTACCTTTAAAAGGTAAAATTTTAAATGTGGAGAAGGCCCGTTTTGATAAGATGTTATCTAATGATGAGATCAAAATGATGATTTCAGCTTTGGGAACAGGAATCGGCAAAGATAACGTCAGTGCCGATAAGGTCCGTTATCATAAAATCATAATTATGACCGATGCGGATGTGGATGGATCGCACATTAGAACTTTGTTACTCACATTCTTTTATCGTCAAATGCCGGTGGTTCTTGAAAAAGGTTTTATCTACATTGCTCAACCACCTTTATATCGAGCTAAAAAGGGTCAATCTGAAACTTATTTAAAAGACGAAGCTGCATTAACGGAATATCTTTTAAGCTCAGGTTTGGATTCTTTTCAGTTCAAAGGAAAAACAACTGATGTAGCCACATTAAGACAAATGGTTTTAAATATTCAAAAATTTGCATCATTACTTAAGGCTTCTTCTGCTAAGTATGATCATGACATTCTTTATTTCTTATTAACGAAGGTTCCTGATCTGGAAGAAGTGTTAAAAAGCGAATCTAAATTAAAAACAGCTTTGAGTGACCTTAAAGATTGGATTGCCGTTAATCCTGGAAAAGGGATTACTGATTTTGAATCTGCCGTTCAGGAAAAAGACGGAAAAGTAATGGCCACCATTACCAGCACCCGTTATGCAGACAGAAAAATCACAATGTTTTCTGAAAACACATTGAATGCTTCTGAAATAATCGAGCTTCGTGCATTATGGAAAAACATCCAAGGTGTTTCCAAGTTACCTGTAACAATCGAACAAGGTTCGAATGAATTTTCATTTGAAAGTTACGATGAATTTTTTGAACACGTGATGACGACGACTAAAAAAGGAGTCTACATTCAGCGTTACAAAGGATTGGGCGAGATGAATCCGGAACAGCTTTGGGAAACCACGCTGGATCCTGCAAACCGTAACTTATTAAAAGTAACAATTGATGATGCTGTCGCGGCGGATGAAACCTTCTCGGTACTTATGGGCGAACAAGTAGAACCACGCCGTAAGTTTATCCAAGACAACGCATTGATGGTTAAGGGTTTAGACGTTTAATTCTGCCGATGGCAGGTGATTAACTAATTTATTCTCGCAGGTAAGCGAGATTTTATAGGGAAAAAAATGGATTCTTCTGACGGAAATGTAAAAGGTATAACAAACGTAGATATCAACAAAGAAATGCGCGAAGCATACTTACAATACTCCATGTCGGTTATTGTGGGCCGTGCACTTCCGGATGTTCGTGACGGTCTTAAGCCGGTTCACAGACGCGTACTCTTTGCGATGCATGAGCTTTCAAATACTCATGATAAACCATATAAGAAATCTGCCCGTGTAGTCGGTGATGTGATCGGTAAATACCATCCGCACGGTGATACAGCTGCTTACGATACAATGGTACGTATGGCTCAGGATTTTTCTCTTCGCTACCCGTTGATCGATGGTCAGGGTAACTTTGGATCAATCGACGGCGATTCTCCGGCGGCGCAACGTTATACCGAAGTGCGTATGACTCGTTTAGCGGAAGAGCTGTTGAATGATATCGAGAAGGAAACAGTTCCCTTTGGCCCGAACTATGACGATTCCTTACAGATTCCACTGATTCTTCCTGCAAAATACCCCAATTTACTGGTTAATGGATCTGCCGGAATCGCCGTTGGTATGGCAACGAACATACCACCGCATAATTTAGGTGAAGTGATCGATGGCTGCATTCATTTAATTCATAACCCTGATTGTGGAATTGAAGAATTAATTGAGCGCATTCCGGGACCTGACTTTCCTACCGCTGGTCAGATTGCAGGTAAAGAAGGAATTATTTCCGCTTACCGCAAAGGCCGCGGAATTATCACAATTAAAGCAAAAACTGAAATTGAAACTAAAAAAGATCATGAAGAAATAATTATTACAGAACTTCCTTACCAGGTTAATAAAGCAAAACTTATTGAAAGTATTGCGGACCTTGTTCGTGAAAAAACTGTTGAAGGAATTTCAGATATTCGTGACGAATCTTCTCGTGAAGGTATGCGCGCGGTCATCGTATTAAAACGCGGCGAAAACGCTTCTGTAATTTTAAACCGTTTGTTTAAATTTACTCAGTTACAAGTCAGTTTCGGTATTATCATGCTTGCACTGGACGCGAAGAACCAACCTGTAACATTTAACTTAAAAGAAATGTTACAGGCCTTTGTTGAACACCGCCGCGATGTTGTAACTAAACGTTGTATCTTTGAACTTAAAAAAGCTCAGGAACGCGCTCACATTCTGGAAGGTTTGAAAAAGGCCTTAGATCAGATCGACGCCGTCATCGCAACTATTAAGGCATCAAAAGAGGCTCATACAGCTCGCGAAAACCTGATGTCTAAGTTTGCTTTTAGTGAACGACAAGCAGTTGCGATTTTAGAAATGCGCCTTCAACGTTTAACAGGTTTAGAAATTCAAAAAATTATTGATGAATTGGGCGAACTACAAAAACAAATTGATTGGTTGAAATTCGTATTAGCTGACGTTAAAGAAGTTTACAAAATTATCGTTGCGGAATTAGAAGACATTAAAAAACGTTATTCTAACCCTCGCCGTACTGAAATTTCCGGCGATATGTCAGATATCGAAGACGAAGACTTAATCGCTGACGAATCAATGGTAGTTACTGTAACAAATACCGGCTACATCAAACGTATTTCTACCGAAGAGTACCGCGTTCAAAAGCGCGGCGGTAAAGGCCTAAAAGGTATGGAAACGCGTGAAGAGGATTACGTAACGGATCTATTCACAGCCTCAACAAAAACGATGCTCTTGGTTTTCACAGACAAAGGAAAAGTTTACTGGTGCAAAGTTCACAGACTTCCTCTGGGAAGCAGAACATCTAAGGGTAAATCTTTAGCGAATGTGGTTCAGTTGGCAGCCGGTGAAAAAGTCCGTGCAATTTTGCCAGTGGATGAATTCAGCGAAAATAAACACGTTGTGATGCTGACCGAAAAAGGGATTATCAAGAAGACATCGTTAGATGCATTCTCTAACCCGCGTCAGGCCGGGATTATTGCATTAACGACTGATTTAGATGATCAAGTTGTTGCTGTAAGTTTATCTGATGGTCAATGTGACATCTTTATTGCGACAAAAGAAGGTATGTCGATTCGTTTCAACGAGGATGATGTTCGCTCCATGGGCCGCGCAGCCCGGGGTGTAAAAGGTATTACCCTTGCTAAAGAAGATGCAGTCGTTGCGATGGAAGTTTTAGAAAAAGAAACCAAAGATACAATTTTAATGGTTACTTCTAAAGGTTACGGTAAGCGCTCTGAAACAGGCGAATATCGCATCCAAAGCCGTGGCGGTGTTGGTATCATCACTCAAAAAACAACTGATAAAGTGGGTAATGTCGTTGGAACTAAGAAAGTTTCGGCAACGCAGGAACTTATCCTGTCTACTGATCAGGGCCAGGTTATCAGAATGAAAATTTCCGACATCTCAATTTTGGGACGCAACACACAGGGTGTGCGCCTAATTAATCTTGATGAAAAACAGGAATTTGTAAAAGGTATTGCCGTAGTTGATGATGAAGAAAAAGCCGGCGAAGAAATCCATTAAAAAGTCACTATTTGTTCTTTTGCTGGCGTCTGTAATGGGCGCCGGCACATCTTGTACTTCACGATCTGAAAAGCTTTACGAACAATCGATCGCAGCACTAGACAGCGGAAACTACAGTTCCGCCGCTGATCTATTAGAAAAAACTTCGCTGCTTGAAAAGGATAACGTTCAAAAATACCGCTATTTAGGTGAAGCAGCCAGAATCGTTAGATTCGAACTTCAGAATTACCCCAAGGCACTGCGGATGTTTCGGACGATTATTTTATCTTCTTCAGATGAGCTTCAAAGAATTGCCGCCCAGGAAGCGATTTCCGAAATTTATCTGGAAAATCTGCAGGATTATTCAAACGCCCTTAAAGAACTTCAAATTCTTGAGCCGCTTTTAAAAGATTCAAAAAAGAAAGAGAAAATAAGATTAAGAATATCTCAAACACTTTATTTAACAGGACACAGTGATCAGGCACTTGAAGAAATCACGGCGGCTGAAAAATACGTAAAATTTCAAGGCCTTCATTTCTTAAAATTAAAGGCTGAAATATTAATGTCTGAGCGCCGATATAAAGAAACATTATTAGCCTATGAAGAACTTCGTCAAAAAAACGCTTCGTTTTTTGCGGAAGAAAATTTGTATGTTGCTGTTTCAATTGTTTATGAAGAAATGGAACAATACAGTGAGGCTTTAAATTATCTTTTGAAAAACGAAGGATTTGTTAAAGATAAAGCCTATTACGAGCTGAGAATTAAAAGACTTAAATCTAAAATCGCTAACAAACCACTTTCTAAGGGAATCAGAAAATGAAGAATAACAAGTATCTCATCTTCCTTTCGATTGGTTTTGAATTAGTTGTATTGGTGGTGTTAGCCGTTTGGGCCGGAGATTACTTAGTGGCTCAAGGTTATTCGAAATCACTACCCGCCTTTTTGGTTTTGGCGGCCATGCTAATTTGGTTCGTCAGTCTGTTTCTTAAACTTAAAAAGTTAAAAAATGATTAAATCTATAGCAGTATCAATTGCTCTCTATACCGCCGCAATAGCCTGTCTTTTGTTTGCCTTTTACGATAAAGGCCTAGCGGTTGGCGCAATTCTGGGCGGAATGACCGTCTTTGTGAGCTTTGGCGGACTCGCAGCCTACTGGCACCTCATATTCGTAAAAAAACATATTGCGTTCGTGCTTTTGATTATTATATTTAAGTACCTGATTTTAATTGGACTTTTATGGAGCGTTTATACTTTAAAATGGATAAACCCCATCGGTTTTTGCATTGGTCTGACGGCATTGATTTTTTCATTGATCGTTGCACTGGGTGTTAAAAAATTTAAAAAGTCGTAAGGGTTTTCGTCGCACTTCAGGTGCGCAATATAGGAGTGTTATGCCACATTTTACATGGTCTCAATTACTTCCTGGAGTTGGTCACCAATATGCACACGTTGCAACTTTGTTTTTAGTTACAATTCTTATTGCGGTTATGGGAATGGTCGCAAGAGTAAGCTTAGGAAACGGTGAGACAGCTGTTATCCCAACCGGAAAATTTTCTCTTCGCGGAATGTTTGAATTTTTCACTGAGTACATCGGTGGATTGGCAGAACAAATTATCGGTCATCATGGCCGGGTGTTTGCGCCATACTTTGCATCTGTATTTACTTTTATTTTAATTAATAATTTAGTTGGTTTGATTCCTGGAATGACTCCGGCAACAGATAATTTTAATACAACTTTTGCTTTCGGTGTATTTTCATTTTTAGCGTACAATGCTATCGGATTAAAAGAAGGCGGATTAGGTTACCTGAAACATTTCTTGGGCCCGGTATTATGGTTAGCTCCATTGATGTTAATTATCGAATTAATTTCTCACTTTATCCGGCCATTAACATTAGGTCTTCGTTTGGCGAATGTTATGACCGGTGACCACACGGTATTATCTGTATTCCTGGGTTTAGCGCCGTTTGGCCCTGCTATACCGTTCTATGCGATGGGCTTGTTGGTTTGTACCATTCAAGCTTTCGTATTTACTTTATTATCAATGGTCTACGTGGCTCTTGCTACAGCCCACGACCACTAATCAAAAGGAGAAAACATGAAAAAGGCAATTTTATTTGCTGTAACTACACTGGCTTCATTGTCAGTATTTGCTCAAGAAGCTGCTGCTGCTCACGCTGGTCACCCAGGTGCTGGCTTAGTTGCTATCGGCGCTGCTATCGCTATCGGTTTAGCGGTATTGGGCGGAACTTTGGGTCAAGGTAAAGCGGCTTCTTCAGCTTTAGAAGGTATTGCTCGCAATCCAGCGGCTGCTGACAAGCTTTTCACACCGCTAATCTTATCTTTGGCTCTTATCGAGTCATTGGTTATCTTGGCGTTCCTAGTTGCGTTCATCAAAATCCCAGGAGCATCTTTCGGATTCTAATTCACGCAATCGAAACAGTTTTAATTATTTAAAACGTAAAACCCTGGAGAAATCCGGGGTTTTTTATTTTGGCGGTGGTGGCGGAAGTTCGGCTACGTCGCGGAACAGATCCTTTATTTCTTTTTCGTCCCAAAAATCCATAGTAAATAGTCTGAGCTTTGTCATTTCAGGGCGTTTATAAATTTTTGTCAGATTTATAATTTCTTTTCGGGAGAATTCCTTAGAAACTTTATCTATAAATCGGTTGCGCAAAATAGTTTGGTACTTTTTAAATTCTTCGGAATTAGCTAACAGAGATTTGACTGGGTCTTTTTCATCAAGCTTTAAACGATAATTATCTAAAGCGTTGTAAGATGAATTTGTCTCTTTGTCGTACGCCAACCATAGACGCAGGGTAAGTGTTTCTGTGGAATTAGTGGCCGCATTTCCATTTAATGAAATACTCAGTACTAAACAGACTGCGGCTACAAGAAGAACTCTCATAAATATTTATTAACAACTTCCATAACTGAATTTTCAATTCGCTTTAAACCTTCGGCTGTGACAGATTCAAAACGAACAACAAGCACCGGCTGGGTGTTTGAGGCTCTCGCCAGAGCCCAACCGTCCGGAAAACTGAGGCGGATACCATCGATTAAATTGATTTTAATATCTTCGGTTTTTGCCAGTTGGTTAAATTTTTCTTTTACTTTTTCTACGATAAGAACCTTTTTTTCCTCAGTTGTATCAATTCGGATTTCCGGAGTATTGAAAGACGGCGGCAGCCCCGCTAACAACTGCGGAATATTCTTTCCGGTAGTAGAAATGATTTCGCAAAGTCTTAACCCGGCGTAAGGCGCATCGTCGTAGCCGTAATTGCGGTCGGCAAAAAACACGTGTCCGCTCATTTCGCCGCCGAACGGCGCCTTTTCGACTTTTACTTTTTCTTTTATGAGACTGTGACCCGTCTTCCACATGATGGGTTCACCGCCGCCGTTGGCAATATCGTGATACATGCGGTCCGAACATTTGACGTCGCCAACAATCTTTACGCCTTTTGTCTCTTTTAGTACGGCACGCGCAAATATAGTCATCAGCTCATCGCCTAGAACCATCTTCCCGGTGTGATCCACGACTCCGATGCGGTCGGCATCACCATCAAAGCCGATGCCGCAGATCGCGCCGGTCTCTATTACTCTTTTTGCCAATTGAACTAAATTTTTTTCAACAGTCGGATCAGGATGATGGTTCGGGAATGTGCCATCCGGCTCTTCAAAAAGAATTTCTGGTTGAAGACCGGCTACACTATAAAGGCGGCGAACAATACTGCCTGCAGCACCATTACCGCAGTCCAAAACAATTTTGATAGGCTTCAAAGAACCGAACTCTGTTTTATAGCGGGCTAAGTATTCAGGAAAAATGTCATAATTTTTTACGGTACCTGTTCCGGAAACATAGTTTTCAGCCATCAGAATTTTTTTAAGGTTTTGGATTTCTTCGCCATGAATAGTTGTTTTACCCAAAGAAATTTTAAAACCGTTATATTCCGGAGGATTGTGGCTTCCGGTTACCATGATGGCGCCATCTAAGTCTAATTGAAATGTAGAGTAGTAACAAATTGGCGAAGTTACCAGCCCCAATATCTGAACGTGAGCACCACTTTCTTTCATTCCTTGTGAAAGTTTTTCAACTATATCCAGTGAAGAGTGGCGGGCATCATAACCGATTGAAACGCGGGGATTGGATTTGCCTGTTTTATTAAAAACGTAAGTGATAAATGACCGGCCCAGCTTGTAGGCGAAATCAAGATCAAATTCTTTTTGATATACTCCGCGAACATCATATTCACGAAAAATTACCGGTTCAAACATAAGTAGCTCCTATTAACTTTAAATTCAGATCAATCGCATCGCGCATTGAACTTGGATTAGCAATATTTTTATTAAAGATTTCTCTGGCGGTCCCGTGGTCGACACTGGTTCGAACAAATGGAAGACCAACAGTTAAATGGACTCCTGAGTCCTGACCATGGTGTGATTTAAAAGGAATCAACCCCTGATCGTGATACAAACAGACAAAAAGACAATATCTATCCCAGTTCTTTTTTAAAAAAGCAGCGTCAGGAACCAAGGGGCCTTCAAAAATGTTTTGATTGAGATTTTTAAAAAGAATTTTTTCTGCGCTTCCTAAAATACCTTTTTCGCCGGCGTGAGGGTTAAGCCCCAACACTCCAACTTTCTTTTTTGATTTGATAATTTTTTTGAATATCTCAGCGTTTTTTAAAGATTTTTTAAACTCACCTTTTTTTAGCGCTTGTTCAACATTGGATAAAGCAATGTGATCTGTTGCCAATAGAACGTTAAAGTCCTTCCCGACAAAAGCCATATGCATCGGAGTTTTAGGAAAGAGCTGACGAAATATTCCGGTATGACCAACAGGTTTTTTTGGCAACACCAGAGTAGCCTTTTTTGAAATGGGGCCGGTAATTAACGAATCTAAAATTCCCTTTTTGCAGGCCTCTGCCGCTTCAAGAACCCACTCTGCAGAGCTGGCTGTAAGCGAAAGATCTATTAAGAGATCATCCGGAACCTTAAAAACGTATTTCAGATTATCTATAAAAGCTAAAGCTTCTTTTAAACTGTGAAAAGTAAAACGCGAACAATGATTATCCAGCAAATCGAAATATTTTTTTTGGGACTTGGTTTGAGATTGGTGCCGAAACAATATAAAAAGCGATCTTGTTTTTTTTATTGATATCGACTTTTGAAGTAAAGCCTTCACAGTTACTTCAAGGCCTATCCCATCAGGATCACCGCTGGTAATTGCAATTTTTTTGAATTTACTCGACTTACTGGGCAGTGTTTTCATAAATCTTCAAATTGGAATCGAGCTTTTTTAGTTCAAACCAATTTTTCAACTGCCGGTCAAAATTTTGCTGAACTAGGCCAGCCTTAATGTTTTCTTTAACTTTTAGAAATTCAGGATCCAAGACATTTTTTTTATTCAAAAGTTTAATGATATGGAACCCCGATGGACCGCGAAGAATTCCTGAAACTTGATTTTCATTTAGCGCCACTATTGATCTTTCAAGTTCAGGTAAAAACTCTCCGGATTTAAAAGATCCCAGCATACCATCTTGATTCGCCCCAGGAGTTTCATCCACTTGATTTGCAAGCGTTTCAAATTTTTCACCGCTATCGAGTTTTGCTTTTGCAGCTTTAGCACGCTCTAGCGCCTGTTCGAGCCCACCTTTTTTAGCCGAAAAAAAGATTTGCGCGATTTTGAACTCACCAACAGTTGGCTGGTACTTTGGATTTTTAGATTGGTAATAACTTAATGCATCTTCATCAGAAACTCTCAGCTTGCTGATAATTTCGCGCTCATAAAAACCCTGGCGCTCAATGCGCGCCTTTAACACTTTTCGGTAATCGGTTAAAGAGTAGCCCTGGCTTTTTAAATATTCAGAAAATTCTTCCGTTCCCAAATGATTTCGTTTAGCCATCTGGGCCAACTCGCCATCAACTTGTGATTCAGTGGCAGACATGCCCAATCTGCGAATTTCACTATCAAGAATTTTTTCACGTAAGAGGTAATTCAACTGTTCAGTACGGCTGTTTTTTAAAGTGTCTACCGGCATACCCAGTAAAAGAGTCTCATCGATAGAACCAGGCCGGTCGATTCTTGAGGAAAAATTTTTAACTTCTGAAAGTAATAAAACATCTGAGCTGACCGAGGCTGCAACTTTGTCGACCAATTCTTTTCCAGAAACTGTAAAAGCGCTTAGAGTTAAAAGTAATAATAAAACTGGTTTCATATAATCCTACTGGGTTTCAACTTTAATGGAGTCTAACACAGCCTTATTTTTTTTAATCGAATATCTTTTAAATTGTGTATCGAGCCAAGACGCAAACAATGCCTTTTCCCGTAAAGACGACACATCTGCAGTGATCTCATTCTTAGCCTCTGCGTAAGACTTAATTTTATACGGCTTCTTCTCTAAAAGCTTAAATATATGAATTCCATCGGCCATTTTAACGGGTCCGAGAATGGCTCCTGGCGCAACCTTGAAACCACGGTCCAATTCAATCATGTAGCCCTTTTCGACCCAACCGAAGCTATCTTGAGTATCCGGAAGATAAGCTGACGAATATTCTTTTGCGACCTCATTAAATTTTTGTTTTTTAAGTAGCTTCATAACAATTTCGGCCTGATTTTCATCGGCAACCAGAATGTGAGCTAACGAGATAACCTCTTTTTGTTCGTATCGGTTCTTATTGCTGTTGTAGTAGCTAAGTAGCTCTGTTTCAGAAACCGGTGGAGCATTCTTTTTTAGAACTTCAAGAAGCTTACGTTTTTTTAAGGAAGATTCTGTTTTTTTTGACCAGGCAGCGAAGGTTGTGCCCGCATCACTTAAGGCCTCGCGAAAACTAGAATCATTTGGATAAGCTGAAGAAATTTTTTTAATTTCGGCATCGAGCTCTTCTTTTGTGAGGACCACTTTATTTTCTTCAAACCACAAATCAATGACGGCAAAAATAACAAAATCGTTTACGACCTGTTCTTTTTGTACCGATAGGATGCGTGGGTCTTTTGCTGCAAGGGCGTCGAAATCTTTTAAGCGGCTTGCAAGTTCTGTTGAGAAATCTTTTGCAGAAAATCTGATGTTTTCAACTTGAACCACGGGCTTCGTCAGAATACGGCGTGAAAAAAAATCGCATGCCGATAAAGAACATAGCGAAAAGGTAGCAAAAAAAAGAACGGCTGCTCTTTTAGAAAAATTACTCGAGCAAGCCGGCGTTAACATTTATCTTGTGGTTTTTTCGGATTTTATCAAAGAAGTCGTCAAAAACAGCCTTACGCTTCACATCGTATACAGCCATACGGATTTCTCTTTTTGGAGCCTCGTCGTAACTGCGACGGCCAGTAAGTTTAACAATGTGATAACCAAAAGCGGTTTCTATCAGATTTGATACTTCACCAACTTTTAACTTATTCACTTCGTCGTAATAATTTGAAACAAGCGATACCCGCGTTTGCCATCCTACATCTCCGCCTAAATTTTTAGTCGTGATATCGTCAGAATAAAGCTTAACCAGTTCTTCGAACGAACGTTTTGATTTTCTAACTTCGTCTAAAATTTCACCGGCACGCTTCTTCGCCTCATCACGCTGCTCTTTAGTGGATCCGGGCTTAACTTCAATCAATATGTCAGATAAACGGATTTGAGGGTTTTTAGCATACCAAGCTTTCATATCTGATTCGGTAACCGCATTTTCTTCTACTTTTTTACCGAGTTCTTTCTCAAGTAAAGCTTTATACATTTCTTGGTTTAGACGATCCAATACGATTGGGTCTTTATCGTAGCCACGTTTTTTTGCTTCTTGAACACCAACTTCGTATCTAACCAGCTCTTCCAAAAAGACTTGTTTGGTTGGAGGATTCACTAGAACTTGCGAAGTAACTTCTTTGTATTTTTTATTGAATTCACCCAAAGTGATTTTTTTTGATCCCACTGTCGCCACAACCGCCGCATCTTTTGAGTTCTGTGCAAACGTGTTTAAAGAAACTAAAAGCAATGCTGATAAAATCCATTTCATAGTGGTTCTGTCCTTTGTTGTCGGTGCAGATTTAATGCTAACGTCAGGC
>JANWIU010000082.1 GCA_025449725.1 Pseudobdellovibrio sp. | reverse complement strand
TTCAGACAGCTGACGTAATGACCCGTTGAAGTTGCACGCAATTCCGGTGCAGTTTTGCGACATTCTTCTGAAGCAATTGGGCATCTAGGGTTGAAGTGACAGCCTTCCGGCGGATTCAACGGTGAAGGAACGTCTCCGGTTAAGATGATTCTTTCAGGGCGTGGTTTCGGATCCGGTACGGGAATAGCTGAAAGCAAGGCTTTGGTATAGGGATGCTGAGGGTTTTTGTAAAGCTCATCAGAATCTGCCATTTCAACAATTTTACCTAAGTACATAACCGCCACGCGGTGAGAAACGTGTTCAACAACTTTTAAGTCATGCGCGATGAAAACGTAAGTTAAGCCAAGCTTTTGTTGTAGCTCCATCAAAAGATTAATAACTTGCGCTTGAATCGAAACATCAAGGGCAGAAACAGGCTCATCACAAATGATAAGTTCAGGATTGACTGCAAGGGCACGTGCGATACCTACACGCTGACGCTGACCGCCTGAGAACTCATGCGGGTAACGGGTTAAGTGTTCGTTGCGAAGACCAACGAGGCTGATTAATTCTTTAACCCTGTCCTGGCGATCTTTTTCTGAAGAAAATAAATTATGAATGATCAGCGGCTCTTCTAAGATGGCTCCGATAGTCATTCGCGGATTCAAAGAGGCGTAGGGATCTTGAAAGATAATCTGCATTTTCTTTCTGAGTTCGCGAAGCTCGTCACCGCCGATATTGGTGATGTCTTTGTTATTAAAATAAATTTTTCCGCTAGTAGGTTCAATTAGGCGAATAAGGCAGCGGCCCAAAGTGGATTTTCCGCAGCCGGATTCTCCAACTAATCCTAAAGTTTCCCCTTTTTTAATGTCGAACGAAACACCTTGAACGGCTTTAACAGCTGCAATCTCACGAGAGAATAAGCCTCCATGAACAGGAAAGCGTTTAACAATGTTTTCTGCTCTTAAAAGAGAATTGCTATTCGTAGATTTAGTCGTTGAATTGGTTAGAACGTCGACTTCGCTCATAAAGACCTCGTCGTGGAAGTAGCATCAATATTAAAACATGCGGCCTTGTGGCTTCCTCGTAAATTTTCAAGTGCCGGTTCACCCTTTTTACAAACGTCTGTTGCATAAGTGCAGCGTTCCTGGAAGCGGCAACCTTGCGGGAGTTTATATAAATTAGGAACAAGACCCGGAATTGTCTGCAATGTTTTAAGTCTTGCACCGGTTTCAAAATGCGGAATGGAATTCAGTAAACCTTTTGTGTAAGGATGTTTCGGACGGTAAAAAATATCTTCTACTGTTCCGTATTCAATAACTTTTCCGGCGTACATAACCATTACGTCCTGACACATTTCTGCGACAACACCCAGGTCATGCGTAATCAGAATCATTCCTGCGCCAAATTCTTTTTGAACTTTGCGCATTAAATCTAAAATCTGAGCCTGAATTGTAACATCAAGAGCGGTCGTAGGTTCATCTGCGATTAACAACTGCGGATTGCAGCTCATCGCCATGGCGATCATCACGCGCTGGCGCATACCGCCTGAAAGCTGATGCGGGTATTCGTGATAACGTTTTTCAGGGGCTGGAATTCCGACAAGCTTTAACATCTCAATCGCGCGATCTTTGATTTGAGATTTATTTAAATCCTTCTTGTGTAAGCGAATACTTTCTTCAATCTGATCACCGATTGTGAATACCGGATTCAATGATGTCATTGGCTCTTGAAAGATCATGGCCATTTGGTTGCCGAGGATCTCGCGCATTTCAGCGTCAGATTTTTTCAATAAACTTTCGTCTTTAAAAATAACATCGCCGGATTCTATGATCCCCGGTTTTTGAATTAAACGCATGATCGACAAAGCGGTCTGAGATTTTCCGCAACCGGATTCACCCACGATACCGAGTGTCTGGCCTTTTTTCACGCGAAAGCTGACGTCATCAACAGGATACAAAGTGCCGTCATCCGTTTTATATTTAGTGCGAAGGTTCTTCACCTCTAAAAGTGTATTTTCCATAGTCGATGACTATAAGGGCTAGTGAACTTTTCAGCAAGAATTTAAATGGATTTTTGCCCAACAAGACGGCTTAATTCATTAAACTCATTTAGAACATAATCGGGTTTAAATAGTGTTAATTCTTCAGGTTTCGAGTAACCGTAATGAACCGCTACCTTTTTACAGCCGGCGGCTGAAGCTGACTTCATATCGGGGCGGCCGTCGCCTATCATCCATGTATTTTGAGGGTCGTAGCCGGCCTTCTTCATAATCACCTGAAGCGGCAGCGGAGACGGTTTCTTCTCTGCCAGAGAGTCTCCGCCGAAGACTTCGACCCAATTGAGTTTATGTAAATCAAAGTGAGTCAGGATGTCGATTGTGGGCTTAATATTTTTATTGGTGACGACAGCTTTAGGCCCCTCATAATTTTTTAAAAACGCTGCAACGCCGGGATACAAACAAGTGTGATTCGTTAAATGCTCATCTTTGTAAATGTCTAAAAACTCATTCACGCGGGTTGTGATTTCGGTTGAGTGCAGATCAAACTCCGGAAAAAAGTCATTTACCAATTTGTGCAGACCATCGCCAATGTGCGTGATCACAGTCGGTAAATCCACAGTGGATCTGCCGTGCAATATTAGCATTTGGTTCAGCGCATATTGAACGTCTTTTGCTGAATCGATGAGTGTGCCATCCATGTCAAAAATCAAAAGTGGCAATTGATTAGACTTCGTCATAAGCTACACATTATGAGAAAAATTAAGCCGAAAAGCTATGAATATATGGAAATGCTGATAGGAGCCGAATCCGAGAATAAGCTATTGGCCCGCAAAGCAGCTGATCAATTGGGTTTGGGTTTGATTTCTTTGTCGTCGGTAGAAGCGGGTTTGTTAAGTGCTTTGGCCGAATTTTCTGACGCTAAAAAAGTTGTGGAAATAGGTACTCTGACCGGCTTGTCGGCTTTGGCTGTTTTAGAAAACGCCGGAAGTGATTTTAAATTATGGACGCTCGAAAAATCTCCTGAACATGCGTTAGCTGCCACAAAAGTTTTGCAAAATTACATTTCTAAAGGGGCATGTGAAGTGATTGTTGGCGATGCACGCGAAAAGCTGGAAGTTTTGTCGGCGCAGGCGCCATTTGATTTAGTTTTTATCGATGGAAATAAAGCGGCCTACTTAGATTATTTTAACTGGGCAATTAAAAACATTCGTATCGGTGGGTTAGTGGTAGCCGACAATGTATTTTTAAGCGGAGCCGTTTGGGGCGAAAGCACTGAACAAAAATTCAATGAAAAGCAAATTGGTGCCGTAAAAAAAATGAATGAACTGGCGTTTTCCGATAAAAATTTGAAATCTTTTTTTATTCCTACAGAAGAGGGGATGCTCGTATGCAAAAAGTTGTCGTCGTAACAGGGGCCAGTACAGGGATAGGCTACGATGCCGTTAGAATTTTGGCAGAGAATAATTTTTTAGTTGTAGCCACTGTCAGAAAAGAATCGGACAAAGAAAATCTTCTTAAGAATTTTTCGAAAAATGTGAAAGTGGTTTTGCTTGATGTAACGCATTTTTCAGAAGTGGAAAAACTTCCGCAAATTTTGTTAAATGAATTCGGTATAAAAGAAGTTTTTGGTCTGGTTAACAATGCCGGTGTTGCACATGCAGGTCCGTTTGCTTATCAAAAGTTTTCTGATGTCAGTGCTGTTATTAATATTAATGTTTTGGCATTAATGAAAGTCACTCAAGTATTGCTGCCGATAATGGGTTTAGAGACGGGGGCTCCCGGGCGCATCGTTAATATTTCTTCTATTGCAGGTCGTGTGTCGACTCCGTTTTTATCGGTCTATGCGGCCAGTAAGCACGCTGTCGAAGGTTTCTCAGAAGGGCTTCGCCAGGAGCTATGCCTTAAGGGCATTAAAGTTTCGGTTGTGGGCCCGGGTTCTATTAAAACTCCCATCTGGGAAAAGGGTTTTGAACGCATTAAGGACAGTTACAATCATACAATTTATGCGACACCATTTCAGCTGTTCGTGAAGTTCGGATTAAAGCAGGTTGAAAGAGCTTTAGAGCCCGCTGCTGTCAGCGAATTTATTTTACACGCACTCAGTGCTGAAAATCCTAAGTACCGTTACGAACCTATTCCGCAGAAATGGCTTAACTGGTATTTGCCGAGGCTGGTGCCCCGTAAATACTTCGATAAAGTTGTTACTAAAACTCTGAAATTATTACCTAAGTGATGAAATTCTAAAAGGCCAATTCAGGTCACTGTCTGAACTTCAGACAGTCGTAAAGCATTTGTTTAGTTTTAAGCCTGGCGCGAAGTGTGCTGGCTAGAGTCCGATTACTAAAAAAAACCCCAGGAGTTCCCATGAAGTTCGTTGGCTGCGTACGCGTGTTAGTCCTTGTCTTATTAATGGCTGTTCAAGCCCAAGCTGAAATATCTTACGTGGATATTTTAAAGTCTATAACGCCAGGAAAAAAGAATATTGTTTCAGAGGTTCCTGACATTAACCAAATGTTGCAGTTGACTAGCATTCCGCAGGCTCAGTCTCTATTGCAAAATCAGATGTTGGAATCCAATCCGCAACCGGGTTCTTTAACCCCTCAGCAGGTCAATGCACTGGTTCGTAAAAAAACCTTAACGATCGTGGTTGTGCCCGGCGTCCTGGGTGAGTTCATTGATGTACGGGCTTTTGAAGAAGTTTTTGCCCGCAATTCGTCTGCAAAAAGACAATGGGCCGAAATCAATAAAAGATTAATGGCGGATATCATGGATCGCCGCTTTGTTCTTGAAAAGATGCAGGAGCAACCACAAAAACTTTCTGAGTTAATTGATGTAGCCAGTATCGACGATTCAGCCGGTAAGCCGCTGGTTAAAGTGGTTATCTTAAGAACAATCTTAGGTTCACTTGAATCAGTTGGTTCAAATCAAAACACAGCAGCACAATTTAACCGTCGTTTACAAAAATACGTGAACCTTACGGGAGACCAGAATTTGGTTTTGTTGGGTTACTCTCGCGGAACACCGCTGGCCCTTGAAATGGTCAC